>JAUUYW010000581.1 GCA_030590265.1 Candidatus Krumholzibacteriia bacterium | reverse complement strand
GCATGTCCACGGGGCTGTCGGTGACCACCAGGATGTCCATACCCTTGGCCAGGACTGCCTGTTCCGCCAGATCTGCCAGAATATCCGATTCATGGGGCAAATCTCCCTCGTCATGATCTTCCTGTTTATTCTTTTTCTTTTCGGGAATAACGCCGCGAAATTCACGGGCTCGTTGGACCAGGGTTTCCAGACTGGGCACGTTGCTGGTGACAATATTCAAAAGTCTGCCCAGGCGTTCCCACTCGGTGAGGATTTCATCGTAAAGGGCAACCCACTCTTCTTCCCCAACACCCATCTCTTCACCGATTTTCATGAACTGCAAAACCAGGGGATAACGTTGGGGTTCTGGTTCCAGGCAAATTTCGGCTGCCAGGCGGGCGATGTTCAAAAGACGGCCCAGTTGCAGACCGCGCTCCCGGGCCGAGCGGCCCAAGGGCATCTTGTCCCATTCTTCATTCTCCTGAACTTCCACTGCTGTGCAGTAGTAGTCGGGCAATCCCCAGTCTTCAAACAACGCCGAGCTGACTGTGTTATGATCGATGGAAAGTTTCTTTTCTTCCAGCTTCAACAACTCCGAGCGGGGGCCTTGGTCCCAGCTGGTCAGCACCTGGGAGTAGTGCTCGGGATAGATGCTGGCCAGAGCCAAATGACCAATATTGCCCAAAAGGCCACAGGTGAAAGCTTCGTCCGGAGCCACGGATTTGATTCTGCGGCTCAAGGATTGGCTGCTGACCGCCATGGCCAGGGAGTGGGTCCAATAGGCACCGTAGTCGAAGTTGGGACAAGGTCCGCTGCGAGAATTGCTGAGCACCGAAAAACCGAGGCAGAGCTGGCGAACCGTGCTCATGCCCAGACGCACCAGGGCGTCGTTGATGTTGGTGACTTCACCGCGAGACCCACTGTTGGCCGAGTTGGCGTACTTCAGAATCTGGCCCGTCAGGGATGGGTCGCCCACCAATACGGTGGCCATGTCATCAGTGCTGGTATCGGGGTCCCTGGTCAATTCGAGAATGGTCAAGGCCACGCCTGTAGGCGAGGGCAATCGCCCAGAGGTCTTGATCTCTTTTAAAATTGTATCGGTTGCCAGTTGCAAGTCAAATCCTCCAGTTTCCCGGCCCGGTGGACTATTGGGCAAGTCCAAAATTGGGCAAAAAATGATCCGGTTCCCCGATTTCATCAATATTATCGGCATAACTGGAGAACTCTTAAGTCAGGGGAATCTGTAAATATCAATCCAGATTTAACGGACAATTTTGGCATAGGATTTCCAAAATATGGGTGTGCAGACGCGTGTATGAGGGTTGAGTGTAATAATGAAGGACCACAGGGGAAGCAATGGGATCGTATTGTGAAAGAACCTTGACTGCAGAATTGTTTTCAATCAAATGCCGGGAAACCACTGCCCGGCCGAGCCCATGCTCCACCCCCGCAATGATACCAAAAATGTTGGAAAGGAAAGAACGCCGGTATTTTGGCGGGTTTTTCTGGTGACGGAAGAATTCTTCAGTGACCCGGTCCTGGGCATCAAGGTCCAGGTAGACATCATCGCGGGAGG
>JAUUYW010000380.1 GCA_030590265.1 Candidatus Krumholzibacteriia bacterium | reverse complement strand
GAGGTGCTTGCCATGAATGTCTCCCTTTATTCAATTTCCGTAACACTACCGGTGTGACAATCGAGAATGTTCTTGTCGGGATCGGTGATGTATTCATACCCATCGTAAAGGGTATAGGCACCGTAAATGATGACCGCCAAAGCCGCCAGACGAATCATCACCACCCTCAGGCCACCCCTCTGGAACAGGCTGACAAAAAAGCCCAGACCAAACAGAGCCGGCGTAGTGCTCAGGCCAAAAACCAGCATCACCACGCCACCCCACAGGGGGCTGGCCGTGCTCGCGGCTGTGATGGCAAAAAAGTACACAAAGCCGCAGGGCAGCAGACCGTTCAACATTCCCAGGACAAATAAACTGTAGAGGGACTGATTATTCAAAAGTTCTCGAAATCGATCGCCGAACCAACGGCTGCGAGTCAACGGACTGTCAACGGAATTGAGAAATTTGACGGCTCCCACCAGGGATAATCCCGAAAGAACCATGGCCACGCCAGCCACCACCAACAGAATTCCGTTGGCCCGATTGCTGAACGTGCTGACCCCGCCCAGGTAGCCGAAAATCACCCCGAGCAGCATGTAGGTTTGAATGCGTCCGAGAGAATAAAGCAAATGGGCCGTGGCTTTGCGACCGACACTCCACTCCTTGTCCACCTTGGCGCTGGAATAGGCAATGACGATGCCGCCGCACATGCCGATGCAGTGCCCGAACGAGCCCAGGAAGGCAATCAACATGACGGAAAGGAGATTAGTCGTTTCCAAGAAGTTCTTTCCTGATATAAGGATTGGTCAGGTTTTCGCCGCGCAGCATTTTGCGATACATTTCATCGAAAGGGATGCGGCCCTCATCCTTTTGGCTGTAAGCCGCAAAACCATAGTTCATGACCGTGTTGTCCGAGCGGGAATACCAGGCCAATCGGCCATCCAGCCATTCTTCGGTGTCGCGAGTGTAAACCCACAAAACCATCTCGTCACGATGCTTGTTGTGCTCAAGCCAAAGGGCCAGGCAGCCCACATCATCAAAAAACCAGGTTTTTCCATCTGAGGCCACTGCCTGGGCAGAATCTTTCAACCGATCCAGGAGCATCCCGCATTGGGTGTCCTGGTAGTGGTTCAGGATGATTTCCACCGGCGCGCGCGAGGTGTTTCCCTTTAAAACCGTGAGATACTTGACCTGTTTGGCCCGACTGATCACCAACAGGGCCACCGTCGCCAAAATCAAAACGGTGACGATCACCGGCACCAGCTTCTTCATTGCAGAAGAACTCCATTCCTGAGGTAAAAAACGCCCACGTAAAGGCTGCAGGTTATGACGAAGATGGTGTGGAAAGCCACTGCCCAACGTTGGGTGTACCCCACATCGTGTCCCAATAAAAGCCGCAGGACAAATCCCGCCACCCCAAAGAAGGTACCGGCCAAAAGCGAACCCCACACAAGATAACCAACATAATAATATTCCTTCTGCAGCATGCAAAAGGGGCATTTGTGGGTGGGCAATTCGTAAACATAGGTGCCGAAGAAATAGACCACCGCATAATAACCAAAATACAGGAAGGCGGCGCTGATCAACAAATGCAGCAGATTGTAGCGCATCAAACCCAGGACAACCACCAAGGCGTACAACAGATAGAACAAAGCCAACAAGGTGTTGGTATCCAACCCTAATGGCAGAGGATTTCCTTCACCAACGGCGCCGTATATCCCAGAGCAGCACTGCACCGGCGTCAAGGTGCTGATGTTGAGGAAATACAGCCAATCCAGGACCGACTCCACCGCCACCGCCAAAAAAATCAGGAGAAAAAATTTGAGCTTTGCTCGAAAGTGGGGATGGTTTTCAGCGCGCAGATCTTCCCGGTTGGCAAAGAGCCAAATGCCGGCCAGAAAGAGGACCACCACTTTCAGCAAAAGCAAAAGGGGTCCAAAACCATTGGAAGCAATAACCCCCGCGCCGCACATGGCTCCCGGAATGATGCCCGACAATTGATCGATGGTGTGGCTGAAAAACGGCAACAACAGGATCTTAAATACCATGGTGCCCAATATTACCAGAACCACCAGGTAGGAACGTTTTTCCAGTGCATATTGGGCAGGCGTGGTAGCCGTAAAATCCCAGCTTTTGAGAATCGTCAGGGTATTGACCAGGGCCACTGTGAGCAGAACCAGCAACACTGCTTCCAGGAACAGAAAAACAACCACTTCATTGGCCATCAGGATCATGAATCGGCGATCCTTCCCGCCTCAATGGAAAAGACCCGGTCGACCAATTCCAGACCCTCAAGCATGGGGTCATGTGTGGCAATAAGAATGGTTTTCCCAAGGGATTTCAACTCACCCAAAATGGAAATGAAGGTCTCGGCATTGGCCCGATCCAGATTGGCGGTCGGCTCATCACAGAGAATGATTTCGGCGTCGTTGACCAGCGCTCGGGCAATGGCTGCACGCTGCTTTTCACCCCCACTGAGATCGCGCACACTCTGGGTTGCCTTGTGCTGGATATTGGCAACTTCCATGGCCCGGCTCACATGAATGTCAATATCCTTCTGGGACATTCCGGTGGGAATAAGCGGCAGAGCAACATTCTCCACCACGTTGAACTCTTCGAACAAATTGAAAGCCTGAAAAATGAAGCCGATGGTTTGGGCGCGAAAATCAGAAGCATGCAGGTCCGGTAATTTCGCAATGCGCCGACCATCCACTTCAACCTCGCCGCTGGATGGTTTTTGCAGAGCCCCGATGATAGAAAGCAGGGTGGTTTTTCCGCTGCCGCTGACACCCTTGAGGATCGCCAACTCCCCGGCCTTCACTTCCAGTCCGATGTCATGCAACGATTGAAACTCCGCCGGCCCACCCGCACCATGAATCTTGTTCACTCCCCGCAAAACAATCATTTCATGGCCTCCACCGGTTCAGTGATGGCCACTCGCCACACCGGGATGAGCACCGAGGCCACAAACGGCACCATGAAGAACAGAAACAACAGGCTGGTCAAACCCAGATCAATTCCCCGGCTCAAGGCAAAATTCACCGGCAGGTTTCCAAAGCCCAGAAACACACCAATCAAACCGGGTGCCCCCAAAATAAAAACGTAGAAATAACTCAGCAGCATCCCCACCACAAAGGCAGTCACAGCCACCACCACGTTTTCCCAAACCTTCAGGGATATCACGTGGCCAATGCTCCATCCCACCGCCCGCATGATTCCGATTTGCCGCCGATCTGGCCCGGTGATCATGGAATGACGTTGATACAGAATGAGCACAAATGTGAGCAGAACCGTCAAATACAGGAGCAGAAAAACCCCACCCTTGTAGTTGAACAGATTGTCGAACGCGGCGGCGATTTCCTTTTTTTGGATCACCCGGATATCGTAATGCTGCTGGATGAGTTTGACCATCACACTGTCGCCTTCAAGCTCGTTGGGAACGTGAAGAACAATGTCCGTGGCTTCGTCTGGAGCAACCCCAAGCACCTTTCGGGCCAGGTCGATCTCCATGATGATCATGTCGTTGGTGAACAAATCGCTGTCTGGGGGAAAGGTATCAAAAACCGCGACACCGATGCGCTCTTGATCAGGTGTGATGAAATCGTATTGCTG
>JAUUYW010000072.1 GCA_030590265.1 Candidatus Krumholzibacteriia bacterium | reverse complement strand
TTCTGCGGTCACAAGTTTTCTGACCAATTTTCCTGTCAGGTCATAAATAGCCAGATCCACTGGCGCGGCAGTTGGCAACTCGTAGGCAAATGTTGTCCGGGGATTGAATGGATTGGGAAAGGCCTTCAGTGAAATGCCCGTCACCGACGGCAATTCTTCCACACCCGAGGTGGCCCCTATCCCACATTGGGTCGGCAGGATTACCAAACCAGTCCCTCCATTGGCTACGAAGAGGTACTCACTGGTCAGGCATAGCTTCCTGTAAATGGACGTGCCCGCTGAAAAGGAACCGACAGGTCGCGGATCAGCCGGGTTCGAAATGTCGAACAAGTGAATATCGGAAATGGTGGAAACGAAGGCATAGTCCCCTACCACCTCAATATCCATGCTGGGCTTTGGCGTGCGAACAGAAGATACTTCAACAGGAGAAACGGGGTTTGTGATATCAAAAATTTTGAAGAATCCCCCGAGTCCATAGGCATCGGCATAGCCAATAAAAGCGTAATCTCCAGACACTTTGATGCCCCTGGAAAGCCACCCCGGGCCAAAATGCGCCGCAACAAAAGGACTATCTGGATTGGAGACATCAATGACACGAATACCGCTGCCTGTGGCATAAAGGTAGGAGCGGACCAAGGCTTCATCGAACCAAGGGTTCTGATCGTCAAGCACGACTCCAAGAGTCTGAATGTGGTTGGGATCGGAAACATCGTACACATGCAAACCCGGCCTTGCCATGCGGTCGATGACATACGCATAGGAACCGGAAACTGTCACAGCATGAGCCATACCGTTTGGGTCCGTTACCCTACCTAAAAATTCAGGATTTCCTGGAGAGCTGACATCAAAAATCTTGAGATCCTGTCCAGAATCAGCACTGAAGAGACGGGAACCGGTCAAATGAAGATCATACGTTGAGATGGATGGGTTAAGATGGCCCACCATTTGGGGGGAAGTTGCATCCGAAACATCGGCCAGATATATGCCTAGGTCAGTACCGCAATAGGCATAGTCCCCCCGAATGACAACATCTCGAAAGATGGCAGTGTACGGTAGCCAGCCGACCGAATGCGGAAAACTGAGATTGCCCTTGTCAAAAATGGACAGGCTCCTGTCCTGACCACCAACGAAAATATAGTTCCAGTCCAAAAGGCCCGTTTCGCTGGTAATGCATTTGAGCCCAGATGGAGCATAGAGGGAGCAAACTACACTGACATCATCTTCATGCTCCACATCAAGAACCCTCACCCGCCCATCGTCCACGGCCACAATAGCATAATATCCATTCGGATTCAGACCTCTGACAAAACAGATATCCACACCAATCCCCGTCAACCAAACCGTATTAAAGAGTGTAGGGACGCTGGGATTCGAAATGTCCACCACCGCCAAACGCGACTCGCCCGAAATCCAGGCATATCCTTCACGAAGGAAGATGCCATAACCTTTACCAGAAAGGTCGAGGGAGCTCATTATGTAGGGGGATGAGTAGTTGCTGTAATTGATGACCTGCAAACCATTGGTGCTTTCGGTTACGTAAGCAATGGTCCCGTCAATCACAACCTGGCGGCCATCACCGGGAAACTCAACCGGGTTTGACATCATGATAGGGTTGGCTGGATTAGCCACATTCACCAGCCTGAACAAGGGATCACTGCCCACCACAACAACGGCAGCTCCTCCAGGAGTAAGGGTCACCGCAGCAGCGTTTCCGGGCATGATGGCGCGACCGACTTGCACAGGGGCAGCGGGATTGGAGACATCGAAAATCGTCAGGCCATCACCGTCGGCCACATACAGGTTGGGTGCATCGAGCACCAGACCTTGTGCCAGACCAGGGGTCGCTACAGTAAAGATCAGATCCGGGTTGTCCGGATCGGAAATGTCGACAACCTGAAGACCCGAGTCGCCACATGCAAGGTACGCATAGTCTCCTGCGAGGATGACATCCTCGATATATCGATCCCAATCTCCCTCAATTTCTACTGTGGCGCTCCAGTGGAAATAGTCCGAATAGTTGACGCATTCGGCGTGGGCTGTGTTGGGCTGAATCGTTTGGAAAAGAAATACCAGCAAGACAAGCAAGGCGGTGATCAACTTGGGAAATGGAAGTGCGGTTTTTGTCCGGATGGAATGTCGAGGTTGGGCTGGCTGGGCAATTGGGGTCGAATTTCTCTGGATATTCACGGTGGACCTCCCTTGCTTCCAAATACGTTGCGCATTCAAAGCGGGGCCTATCTTACCAGAATTGGTAGCTTATTGTCAAATTGGCACTCTCGGGCCGGGCCGATTGTTGTTTTGAGCCAGTCTTTGAGAGAGGGTTGACAAAATTCTAACACGTGTGGTAGGTTCCAGCTCAGAGAGGTCGTGAGGTGGAGGGCCATACGATTTTATCCTGTGCATGAATGGTAACCTTTCTTTGCTACCTTTTATCGCCCGGTGATTGTCGCTCGATGATCATCAACCGGTAACAAAGAGGGAGGCCAGTCATGTCTCGAATGTCCAGATTTTCACTATTCCTACTACTTTGTCTAACCGTCGCAATCCTCACCAGCTGCAGTCGTGAAGAAGCTGTCAACGCGCCCATGAGTGCTGACATCAATCTTCCACACCTCGGCACTAACCCCCAACTCATCGCCAGCGAGATCATTCAGGCCAGCGGTTGGGAACTCGAGCAGGGCCAGGATCTGCCAGCCGACAAGAGCGGTCCCCCACATCTGCGCGACTACGAGCGCGAGATGCTGGTGGGAGACATCGCCCATTATTGGTGGGATATCCCTATCGGTCCGGGTGAGTATGACATGATTCGGCTGCATCGTGTCGTTAAGGAGAAGCGGCCACACAGACCCGCCCACACAAAAAAATCACTCTTCTGTGTGCACGGAACCCCTGGCCACTTCGAGGCAATGTACCTCTCCGGCACAGTCATCCCTTCTGCGCCTGATGATCATTCCATTGGCGTCTATCTGGCAGAAAACAATGTTGACGTTTGGGGAATCGACCAGGCATATACACTCTTGCCAGTGGAAATTACTGATTTCTCATTCATGGATGGCTGGGGGATGCAGTTTGATGCCGAGAACATTCTCACTGGAATGTCAGTTGCCCGTTTCGTGCGCCGGTTCACGGGCAACGGGAATGGCAAAATGAACCTCATGGGCTTCAGCACTGGCTTCATGACGGGCTTTGCCGCCCTGAATATCGAGACGCAGTTGCCTCCAGGGCGACGGCAAATCGGCGGTTTCATTCCCATCGACTTTTTCTATAAAACCCAGGATCACGCCTACCTGGTGAGCGAGTGCATCTACGCTTACGAGATGGAAGAAGCCCTGCAAGCCGGGGAGTATCATCAGGAAAGTGGCCTGTTTTTCCAGATGATGGGGGCCCTCGCTGACGAAGACCCGGATGGCATATCGCCGTTTTATGGGCCTGATGAAATATCCAACTTACAATTCGCTATCATGGCTGGGGCCTTAACCAGCGTCATGTTCGGCTTCCCTGGTGACACACATTTCTTCGCCGGAATCTTCGATGACGAGGGAGTTCCAATTGATCTTAACTACACACCTGTTCAGGAGTACCTGGAGTGGCTCCAAACCTTCAATAACTATGGATCCAACTTCATGGAGTACGACATCGCCGCCACTCATTGCGATGAGGAAGATGTGCCTTTCGACGATTATCTCCACGAGATCAATGTGCCGGTCTTCTTTGTGGGAGCTGGTGGTGGTTGGGGCCACATGATGGATTACACGGCCTCCCTTCTTGGCAGCGAGGACATTGAGCTGCTCAACATCCAGCTTCAATCCGAAGTTCTTCTGGACATCGGGCATGTTGACATCTACACGGCAGTGAATGCCGAAGAGGTCTTCTGGCAACCCGTCCTGGACTGGATTGTTGACCACACCCAAGGAGGTCGCCCTTAGCCTTTATTGTTTCTTGATTTTAGATCTTGGATAAGGAATCATATCAAATTGGGATGGGGACCGGGCCTTTACCGGTCCCCAAGTTCAATATAGAAAGGCTGAAACATTGATGCGCATCTTGGCCCTTACCTTGGTTTTCCTGGCATTCGTTCAGATTCCAGTTGAAACAGCCAAAGCTGATTCTCTCCCCCCCGCCCAACAAGATTCCCACCTCAATGGCGAACGCATGCGCTGGTTCAAGGAAGCCAAGCTGGGCATTTTCATCCATTGGGGCATTTACGCTGTCAACGGTGTGGGTGAAAGCTGGTCTTTCCACAATGGCCACATCACCCATGAAGACTACATGGCGCAACTCAACGGTTTCACCGCCGATCAGTACGATCCACAACACTGGGCGGAATTGATCAAGAACAGCGGCGCCAGGTACGCCGTTTTGACCGCCAAACACCATGACGGCGTAGCACTGTGGGACAGCAAGCAAACCAACCTGAACGTGGTCAATCGAACCCCTGCCGGACGCGACCTCATTGCGCCTTATGTTTCAGCCCTGCGCGACCAGGGTCTCAAAGTAGGCTTGTACTATTCCCTGATAGACTGGTCCGATCCCAAATACCCAAATTTCCTGCGCAACAAAAAACGCTACGAAAACGACCCCACACGCTGGGCTGCCTTCACCAAATCGAATCACGGCCAGATCAAAGAACTTTCCCAACGTTACCAGCCAGACCTTTTCTGGTTCGACGGCGACTGGGAACATTCGGCAGAGCAGTGGCAGGCCCCCCAGATCAGGGAGTTCCTGCTGAAAGACAACCCGAACACCATCATCAACTCCCGTCTGCAAGGCTACGGCGATTACGCAACTCCCGAACAAGGCGTCCCCATCACCAAGCCCGAGGCCCCCTACTGGGAATTGTGCATGACCATGAACACCTCGTGGGGTTTCCAGCAAGACGATCACAACTACAAAAGCACCAACCAGATCATCCGGCTTCTGGTGGAATGCATCAGCATGGGTGGCAATCTGCTGCTCGATATCGGACCCCAGGCAGACGGCACCATCTGCCCCGAACAGGTGACCATCCTCAAGGACTTGGGACGCTGGACGGGCAAGCACGCCGAGGCCATTTACGGCACCAACGCGGGTCTGCCGGCTGGACACTACTACGGTCCCACGGCCCTATCCGCCGATCGTTCCACCCTGTACTTGTACATCACCCATCAACCCATCGGCCCTTTGATGCTGAAAGGGATCGTCAACCCGGTGAAGTCTGTTCGCGTGGTGGGGAAAGATGTTGAGCTGAATTGGGACATCAAGATGAAGCTATCCTGGAGCACCGTACCTGGAATAATCTATGTGGATGTCCCGGAAAATGTGCTCGACGAGGAAGTGACCGTGCTGGCCATTGAGTTGGAGGAACCCATTGCCCTGTATAGGGATGGTGGCACCGTTATCGAGAGCAACTAATCGAGAGCAAAATCAAGAGCAAACCGGGGTGGCCGATCAGTTCGGCGCACCCACAAAAAAGTGCATTGTTCGTTTCTCGGCAAAATCGTAACCCAGGTCGATCAGCAGTTCGCCCTCGGAATCCAGAATCCTCAAGGCGCCATTCTCCCCCATCTTCTCGGGCTCTGAACCGCGCAGCCACCAGTGGCGAATGAGGCCATCCTCTTCGGTATCTTTAAATACAAACGTGTAGGAGCCGGGCTCCAGGCGGATGCGGTCCCGGTAGGTCTTGTCGTCTTCGAAAAGTTCACGGGAAGCGACCACATTTCCATGGCGATCAGCAATGGTGTAGCTGTTTTCAGCCGCCCGCCCAAAACCAGTTGCTTCAACTTCGACAATGAACTCCGAAGGTAACAACTGCGGCGTGGCAACCGGCACGGTCAGAAAGTTGTTGCTGCTCTGCTGATCCTTCTTCCCGTTGGGTTTTTCGATGTTGACGGTGAAGTGCGAACCCTGCTCCATTCCACTCCAATCCGGCGGTGTCAGAACCACAATCTCGGATGCCAGGAATTTCAGTTCACCTTCCCAGTCGAAGCGTTGGCGTTTGCCTCCCTCCAGGCCGTATTCGATGCGCAGGGAGTGCAAGGTCTCGGAACCCAGGTTGCGAAGGCGAATCATGACCTCATTGGAAACCGGATTCAGCCGGAGATACTCACTATGATTCGAGGGCGCAATCACGTCTATCACTGCTGCATCCCTCTCAAAACTGGGCAGCCCGTAAGTAAAGAGCTGATGGGCCACCACGAAACGACCGTCAGCTTCCCCGTTGTCAGGATCGTAAGGTTCCACTGTGTAATCGAGGGCCACTTGATCGCCAGGCTGCAACCAAGGCGTCAGTTCATGATCGTAGGTATCGACGAAGGTGCCCGGACACCAGCCAGCCCGATCAAATTGCCAGGTTCCGCCCTGGGGATGAACAGGGTTCATGCCGCAATCCCGCCAAACGGTCCATCGGAAGCGCTCAATCCCGCCCACCAGCAGCAAATGATCCTTGGCGTCCCACTCGCAGCAGTTTTCCGGACCGTAGTGGCCATGACCCGATATACGCGAGCGAACGAGGTAGCCCGCCGCATCAGGATCCGCCTGCAGAACCACCGGTTGCAATTTCACATCGTCCACAAGATCACGGTAACTGAAATCGGCCATGGGCCAAAGGTTGCGCACCTTGCGCACCTCACGAGGCGGGGTGCCCCCGATAAAAACAAACTTCAGGTCCAGCAGTTCAAAAGTATTGCCCGCCTGCAGATCGACCGTGCCCTGCAGCAGCGGCGCGTAGTCCGTCACATCGTAGATCCAGGTGAAACCCGTTTCGCCGAGGTCGAGGCGCTTGCCATAAGGCGTGATGAAACGAGCCAGTTCGTAGGTCTCGATTTTCTCGAATGGTTCGCCGTACCATGACCGGGTTTTCTGTTCCAGGACCACCGGCTCGTCCATGGTTTTCTCCTCCAGCAGGTTGCCGTCGGCATCATACCAGGAGTCGTGGGCCGGCCAGACATCCAGAACTCGGGTCATGGTCTCGGGTTCCGCTTCGTTCTCGTACAGCTGCACACTGATACGCGGGGCAGGGATGCTGTCGGTATGCAAAACCGCCTGCAGGCTGGGTTTGGCATCACCGCGATCCCGCAAACCGTGAG
Source organism: Candidatus Krumholzibacteriia bacterium (assembly GCA_030590265.1). Taxonomy (GTDB): domain Bacteria; phylum Krumholzibacteriota; class Krumholzibacteriia; order LZORAL124-64-63; family LZORAL124-64-63; genus LZORAL124-64-63. The sequence goes on along the minus strand of JAUUYW010000072.1, from coordinate 4,436 downwards.
GACGAACCTGGGGTTGGCCATAGCTGACCCCGTGGTGCCCATGCCGCGAGGAGTCGACAATGCGATTGTCCTCGGAATCACCCGACGTTTGAATCCCATCGAAGCGATATTCCACGAGCAGGTGTTCATACGCAGGATGCTCGGCGGTAATAATCTGGTTCCGCCAGGTAGCAATGGTCTGCTGGTCAAGAGCCACATCCCAGATGCGCACCTCATCCAGGTCGCCCGCATACCAACCGCCGTTGTGATTGATGTTGGCGCCGATGGTGAAGTTATCAATGGGCGGGATGACCTTGGTCATGTTGCCGGCCTGGTGCCACAGCTCGCCGTTGAGGTAGATGGCCATCTCACCGGTGCGAACATCCTTGGTGAAAGCCCAGTGGTTCCAGCGACCCTTGAATTCACCGGGTGCGGCCTGCTTGGTCAACCGGTTGTTGTTGCCACCCAGCCGACCGCCGGCATCCCAATAGACTGTGCCAGTTCCCCAAGGCAGGTGAATATTGACCACCCGCCCGCCGCGATCGCTCGCTTCCACCACATGATCGTTTTGCGGCTGGCTCAAGGCGCCACGCATCCAGAAGGTGATGGTCAAACTTGAGTCGACTGATGCCAAAGCCGCCGGCGGCACGGTGATGCAATCGGTGCCGGAGAAACGCAGGTAGCGGTCGTCTTTGCCGGTGACATCGGTTTCGGACCAGGAGGTGAAGTAGTGGAACCGGGGTTGCTCGCTGTAGGAGAAATTGTCGGGCGCTTCCCCTTCCACCTTGAAGGAGGGATGGGTTAGCAGTGTTGAGTCCATCTGCCCGGTGTGGACATGAATCAGGGTGTGGGTGGTGACATCCCACTCACCACAAGGGTAAGGGTCTCCGACAGTGGCCTCGTCGCACTTCAGGGTGTAGTGCATGAGGATGCGCTGCCGACTCTGGTCGTCGGTGGGAAACTCGAAAGTGCCCCGACGGTTTTCTATGTCGGCAAAAGTGAAGGTTTGAACCACCAGCGTATCGGGTGGGGCTTCAGCCAGAGCTGGATAAGCTGTGATTCCGAGAAAACAGAGAGCGCTCGCGGAAAAAACGATGGCGCACAGCAAGGTGGACTTCATGACCATGTGTGGATCAGCTCCCCTCGATTTCCGAAATGCGGAAAACCCAGGCATCGATGCAAGGTGGATTGTTTTGGACCGATGCAGGAATGGAAACGGAAAAACCATTGTCTTGGCGCTTCCACTCCAGGTTCTCCTTCATTCCGAGCATGGTTATTTGAGCATCGGAAACAGGTACGACCCCCTCCACCATGATCGTCGCCGGAATGGCAGTCGCCTGTTCGTCGGCAAGGTAGATGGCGTAGACAGTCCCTTCAGCAGGTTTGTGGGTGAAGCAGACCTGACCCGCCTTGTAAGGAGCAATGGCGCGAGTGCCGTAGATGGCCTCATCGTTGACGTCCATCCATTCGCCCACTCCTTTCAGCATGGTGTAGGCTCCATCATCCCAGGTACCCTCTGCAGAAGGCGCGATGTTCAGCAGCAAATTACCACCCTTGGCCACAATATCCACCAGCAAATGCACCGTCTCGCGGACGGATTTGTAGTTGGCGTTCGGCACCCACGACCAGCTGCCGCCCGCAATGATGCAGGACTCCCAGGGAAAAGGCAGTTCCTTCTCGGGCACCCGATTTTCCGGCGTCAGGTAGTTCTGGTTCTTTCCAGGCACAGCCCGGTCGACCACAATCAGGCCGGGTTGCTTTTGGCGCGCTTTGGCCACCAACTCATCCATGCGAATATCCTGATTGACGATGCCGTGCTTTATGAAACCGCTTGGATTGTTTTCCATATGGTTTGCATACCATTGCCGGATACTCTCAGGAGTTTCCTTGGCGACCCAACCCCCATCCAGCCAGAGAATATCCACCTGACCGTAGTTGCTCATCAATTCCATGATCTGGTTGTGAGTAAACTGAACAAAGTTCCCCCAACGTTCGGGGTACAACTGCGGGTCGTAATTCACATTGCGGTCCAGGGGTGGGAAGTAGGGATACCAGTAGTATTCGTTGTGCCAGTCCGGTTTTGAAAAATAGGCACCCGTCCACATGCCTTCACCACGAAAGGCTTCGAAGATAGCCTTGGTCACATCGGTCTTTTCGTGGGTGTGGAAGGGGCAGCCTTTGTCGGTGATTTTGTAGTCGGTTTCCTGGCTGTCGAACATACAAAAACCGTCATGGTGTTTGGTAGTGAATACCATGTATTTCATGCCTGCTGCGGCTGCGGCTTCGGCCCAGAGAGTCGGGTCGAACTGGACAGGATTGAAGGTGCTCTTGAGGTTTTCGTATTCGCGTTTGTAGGCGAAATAATCTTGCGGATTCTCGCCTTTCTTGCGCTCGCACCAGCCATAATCTTCGGGGCAGAGAGACCAGGACTCCACGATGCCCCACTGGCTGTAGGCGCCCCAGTGCATGAGCAGGCCGAACTTCAGATCCTGCCATTGGTCCAGTTTTTCCAGGACCAAAGGGTCGGTTTCAGGGACGTAGCGGTCGGATTCTTCGGAAAAGGCAACCGAAGAGGCTCCAATGCATAGTAGCAGGGCCAGGAAAGTTGTGAATTTCCACATATTGTCTCTCTCCTCCAGAATAGCAATCAGGATGGATTTGAAGGACAGGCTACCACAAAAACCGAGGAGTTATATCATAAATTGGGTTGTGCCGCGGAGAATGTTGCTGGCCGGTAAGAAGCAGGGTTTCCCTGAAAAACAATTAATCCGGCCGGCCAAGTGACTGATAACGCCTTAACGCCAAAGGAGTTGGCTGCGAGCGCGTGATTTCTTCGACAAAGTACACCATATCGAAGAATGAACTCGTCACCATCACAGCCATCATCTCTTGTGCCCGGCATTCACGTTCCACTTGCAGCCAACCAGCCACATCGGGAATCTTTTGGGCTGGTCGCAGGTCAATGAGGAAATTGGACAATCCCACTTCCGCGAGGGCCCCGTCCAAAACATCGGCCGAGACCTTTGCAAAGTCCCGCTCTCCCGGTGGAACATTCGCTGGGTATGCCCCTTTTCCGAAGGTGCCGCCAATGACCAAATATTGATCCCCCAACTCTTCCTGCAACAGCATACCCATCGGTTCGAGTTCACCCTCTGCAAAACCAGGGGCTCGGAATGGACTCTTGGCCACGTGCAAATTATGAGCCCAAATGATGGCCTTTTCACCGGGCCTTTCGTGCTCAAGAATCCAGAGAACGATTTGAGTCATTCCTTGTTCCCGAACCACTCCACCGTCTATTCTGTCGGCCGAAGAGAACAGGTTGTTCCCGATTCGTCCAATCTCGCCCAGAAGCAACATTCGCTCATATTCCCCAGTGGAAGAGGATGATGCAACAATCGCCCCTCTCCCCTCTTCGATTGTTTTGATCAAATCAGAATAATTCCTGCCGAGTTCGCTCCGCCGTTCCTCCGACAACTCGCCATATCGCTGCCAAGTTGTTGGCCACATGTTGCCCGCCTGCAAATCGAGGCCAAGTTTTTCAGGGTCCAAAGCAGTTTCCACACCCGCAGCGGCCAACGAATCAAGGATTTCCAGCACACCCAAAGCAGGCGCAGTGATATCCATTCCGTAGAAGTGGACTTTTTCGTTTTCTGGGCGCCCTTCGTTGAAATTCCGGATCCATTGGATAAGCTCCACCATTTCCTCGGTATCCCAGAGATACCATCCTGCCAGACGGTTCAGGATGTCCCGAAGATCGCCCTGACCAGTGATGACATATTGGTTGAGCAGTTCTGCATGAGGAAAGCTTTCTTCAAGGATGAAGGTGCGGTATCCCTGGACTTCGATCAGATGACGGGTCAGCAAACTTTTTAAGAGACACTGCTCTCGGGAATCGTGCCGGCTTTCACCTAGACCGACTACTCGAGCCTGTTGGAATAATGACGTGGATTGTTCGGGAAGGGAGGTTTCGAAACTATCAATGATGATGGCTTGTTCGCGAACCCAATCAATGAAAACCCGTGAGGCATGAGGGTCCGCTTTAGCGCAACTGCCCATGAATGCAAACATCAGCAAACCGAAAAGAACCAGGTATTTTGGTGTCTGCATTTGTCCTCCGAGAGCTGGACCCTGTATCGGTAATTCAGTTTACTTGTCAACCATCTGGCAATAGAAAATCTCCATAGCGGCCACTTCTTCATCTTCCCCAAAATCAAGGTTCCGTCCGGAGCAAATGTATCATAGGTCTCCAGATCCCTTTCTATTTCACCCGGAACGCCCTGCCTTCATTTTCCACGGTGTTGGCCAAAAAGAAGGCCGGCAACAACTCTTTTTCCACGAATTTAAGGGCAGAAAAATCCATCACCGTCTGGGCTTCACAATACCTAGTCAGTTCCTCCCCTGATTCTGAAAGCCGAGCCAGATATTGGTTTCGCGACTGGCCTGTTTCCGACGGTAAG
>JAUUYW010000162.1 GCA_030590265.1 Candidatus Krumholzibacteriia bacterium | reverse complement strand
GGTGGCGGTCGCATGTTCATGGAAGAGGATATTGGCACACGCATCAACCACAACCGCATCGATGAAGCGGCTGAAACCGGGGCTGATGAGGTGTGCACCGCCTGTCCGTTCTGTTTGACCATGCTGGGTGACGCCATCAAGGAAACCGAGCGCAGTGACAGCTTGCGGGCCCGTGATATTGCCGAGGTGATGCTGGAGAATCTGGAAAGGTAGAGTGGTTTGGAGAAAACCCTCTTTGTAATCTACGTGGCGGACCAGGAACGCAGCCGGGTTTTTTACCAGAGTATTTTGGAAAAGGAACCTGTGCTGGATGTGCCGGGCATGACTGAATTTATGCTGACCGATTCTGCCGCTTTGGGCATCATGCCTGAACAGGGGATTGCCAAAATTCTTGGTGATGCTGTGCCGCACCCTCAAGATGGAAATGGCATTCCCCGTTGCGAACTTTACTTGTTTGTGGACGATCCGTCTGCCAGTTATCAACTTCTGCTGGATGCCGGTGGCAAGCCGATCAATTCCCCTGAAGTACGACCCTGGGGGGATCTTGTGTCCTACGGTGTGGATCCTGACGGACACATTATTGCTTTTGCCTGTGCCGTTTTTAAAGATCCCCTTCAATAACTCGAGTGAACGGCAATGCATCTTTTTAGCAAGTTGCCAAATGGGCTTTCTTCTGCTATGAATTTGGCAACAAATTATTTGTGGTCCCGTCGCTGACGGGCCGTTTTCCCTAACGATCATCAAATAGTTTCCGGAGTCCTTTTCAGGAACCTATTTCAGGAGGCAGACATGACCGCCCAGACTCCCGTAAAAGCCACCGAACGCCTGAACAAAATCTGGGCGCGGGGCAAGGATTTTCTGGGCTCGGAGTTGCCCATCATGTGCGGAGCCATGACCTGGATCAGCGATCCGCCACTGGTTTCCCTCATGAGCAATCTGGGTGCTTTTGGAGTGCTGGCCGCCGGCAACATGCCGCCGGAATTATTTGCAGAGCAAGTGGACAAAACCAACAAATTGACCGAACGACCTTTTGCCGGGAACGTCATTACCATTGCCCCCAACTACCAGGACCATCTCGATATTCTCTGTGAGAAAAAAGTCGGTCACATTGTCTTTGCCGGATCGCTGCCTCGTGGCGCAGAGATCAAGAAGGCCAAGGAGAGTGGCGCCAAGGTGCTGGCTTTTGCTTCCACCACCAGCATCGCCAAACGAATGATCAGCAATGGCGCCGACGCCTTGATTCTGGAAGGCAGCGAAGCCGGTGGGCACATTGGACACGTATCGACCATGGTGCTTTTGCAGGAAATCCTTTTCAACTTTCCTGATGTTCCCATTTTTGTGGCCGGCGGCATTGCCACCGGGCGCATGATTGCCCACCTCGGTTTGATGGGCGCGGCCGGCGCGCAGATGGGCACCCGTTTTGTGGTGGCCGAAGAATGCGGTGCCCACGACAATTTCAAAGATGTCTTCATGAAGGCCAGAGCCCGCGAAGCTATCAGCACACCCCAGTACAGTGCGAAGTTGCCGGTGGTTTCGGTGCGGGCTTTGAACAACCACGCCATGAGTCATTTTGGAGTGCTCCAGCTGGAGTTGCTTGAGAAGTTGAAAGCCGGCACCCTGAACCGAAACGATGCCCAATTCAAGGTGGAGGAATACTGGATCGGCTCCCTGCGCAACGCCGCGGTGGATGGAGATGTTGAGCATGGCAGTTTGATGGCCGGCCAATCGGTGGGGATCCTCGACAAAGTGCAACCCTTACGAGACATTTTGCAGGATCTTGTGGACGAAGCGGACCAGGGATTGGATCAGGTGATGGAGCTGATGCGGGATCTTTGATCCGGTGGGTTTCTCATCGTTTCTCATGATTGCCATCTGTGGATTCAGGACTCAAAACTACCACAGGTGGCATTGTTTTTGATGCAGCAAGGGAAACTGGAGCATTCATTGCCGTCTGCTCTGTTCAACCTGAGTCGGGGGAGACCCACATGTATCGATCACACCAAATATTTCCCAATCGTTTCCGCTGTCTGATGCTGGTTCCCATCCTCTTGATGGTGGCTGCCACAACCTGGGCAGGTCCCGTGAATTCCCGGGTATTGGGAGAATCGCGCATTGCAGAATTCCCCGAAGAAGCTCTCTATTACATCCAGTATGCTGATTTCCTGAGCGAAAACGGTGCTCACAAGGAAGCTGCCGATGTGCTTCAGCGGGGCAAGGTGCGCGCAACTCCATCGGCAGATTTGCTGGTGGCATTGGGTGTGGCCTACGAGAAACAGGGTTTGGTGAAGAAGGCCCAAGCCACCACTCGGGAAGCCCTGAAGGTGGATCCGGATCACGTGAAGGCTCATGTGCGCATGGGCGAAATATATTTTGTCCTTGGCTGGAACAAGTCGGGGTTGGACAGTTACCGAGCGGCTGTGAAGTTGGCTCCTGAGGATGATCTGGCAAAGGTTCGCCTGGTAGGCGGCTTGTGTGAAGACGAGCAGCTGACGGCCGCTGAAGACCAGTGTCTGGAGTTCATTTCCACCCAGCCCCAGAGCCCGGATCTGTGGCTGTCTTTGGGACAGGTTTTCGAGAATCAGGAAAAGCGCCGCGCTGCTTTTACAACCTACGGTCAGGTGTTGACCATCGACCCGGATAACAGCATGGCTTATGCTCGTCAGGGCCGGTTGTTTTGCCAGTTTGGACAATTTTCAGCTGCCGAAACATCTTGCCGAAAAGCCCTGGATCTGGAACCGGACAACGCCATTGGTCATGCCTATTTGGGAATTGCCTGTGCAAAGCTGGGGCGCAACGATGAAGCCCGCATCCACGCCGAGATTGCTGAAGATGCTGGTTTGAATATGGTGTCGGTCTGGAAGATTATTGGTAACTGATCAAGACTTGGCGGTGGCCATCAAATGGCGATCGCCTCGTTGATTCTAATCTGGAGTTTTTGGGCTTTGGGGGATTTTGGCGCCAGCGCCAGAGCCTGGAGAACGAACTTGAGGGCTTGCTCCGGTTGCCGGGCCGCTTCAAAGAGCAGTGCCAAATTCAAGAGCGGATCAGCCTGATCCGGCAAAAGGGCCACAGCCTTGACCAGAGCCGATTGGGCCTCCTGGGCCCGTCCCTCCTTGAGATGCCACACACCGAGAGTGTTCAGCAGGTGACCATTTCCCGGGGCCAGCCTCATGGCTATGGCCATCAGATGTGGCACCCTTTCACTGCATCCCTTTTGCATGGCCACCTGGGCTCGCAAATGGCAGGCCTCCGAGAGCTGCTCATCGGTGACTCCGGCTGAACCGGCTACTGCATTCAGTTGCAGGTCGGCCTGATCAAGTTGTCCCGTTACTTTCAACAACCAACCGGCCGTCAATCGCCAGGCAATGTTGACGGGTTCCAGGATCAAAGCGCGGTCCAGAGCCGCCAAAGCCTCGTTGAACAAGCCGCAAGCGGTGGCGCAGTCTGATTGTTCGGACCAGGCGCCTGCGTTGTGGGGTTCGGCGGTGGTTTTGGCACGAGACAATTCAAGGTAGCGTTGGTTTTTGCCCAGATCTTCTTCCAACATGCCAAAATGATGGATGGCCACATGCAAATCCACGGCTGGAATGTTGTGGGCATCCACGGATGATTCCACTGTTTCATGCAGTATGCCGGCAAAACGAATATTCTCGAAATTGGGAAAGAGACGGATTTTCAGGCTGGGAGCATAACCAGGGGCAGGGGCACCGTCAGGCAGGGCCTGGGGGTCGGGCTGGGGGACCAGGCGCCAGCCCCGTTTGCCATGACGTCCGGGCAGATAATTCCGTGTTTCCAGGTTGGCGGCCACCAGTTGTGATTGTTCGGTTCGCTCGGTTACCCATTGGTGAATCTCCCGCCAGCCCTGGGGTGCAATTTTTTCGTCGGCATCCAAAATCAGGATCCAGCGAGCAGTGCAGTGCTCCAGCACAGCGTTGCGGGCGGCGCTGAAGTCATTGGTCCAGGGCACATCCAGGACCTGGGCCCCTTGGACCTCGGCTGCGGCGATGCTTTGGTCAGAGCTACCGGTATCTCCAACGATGATTTCGTCCACCCAGGGTTTGGCTTCGGCCATGAGTTCGGCAAATAACTGGCCACCATCCTTCACAATCATGGCCAAACCGAGCAGAGGGCGGTCATCTTTTGGTGGATTCGATTTTTTGCTCGCGGAGTCCTTCACTTCAAGTCCTTGTCAACAAAAGCGTAATGGCTATTTGGCCTGAAATTGGGGCGAGGGCCAGGTTTTGTCGGGAACTGAATTGCAGGTTGTGTGCCGGACACAAAAAAGCCCCCTGAAATCCTTAAAAGAATCTCAGGGGGCCAGCAACATTTTCAGCGGCACAAGGAACGGGCTAGCTTTTCAGCTTGCCGATCTCGTCGGTCAAAGCAGGCAGAACGTTGAACAAATCAGCCGCAATCCCATAATCAGCCACCTTGAAGATGGGGGCGTTGGCGTCCTTGTTGATGGCCACGATGCACTTGCTGCTGCTCATGCCGGCCAGGTGCTGGATGGCACCACTGATGCCGGCGGCAATGTACAGGTTCGGGCCCACGGTTTTACCCGTCTGGCCAACCTGGTGGGAGTAGTCGACCCATTCGGCATCCACAATGGCGCGGCTGGCACCGGCTGCGGCTCCGAGAACGTCGGCCAGTTTTTCGATCAACTCGTAGTTTTCCGGGCCCTTGATGCCACGGCCACCGGAGACCACAACCTCGGCTTCGGTCAGTTCGACCTTGCCGCCGCTGCTGGCTTCTATGCTCTTGACCACGGCTTTCAGTTCGATTCCGTCAACACCGGCATCGAAAGCTTCGGCAGTGGCGCTGCCACCCATTTCGTTCAGCATGAAAGCGTTGGGACGGATGCCCACCACGGTCATGCTGGTGGATGTAGTCAGGTCGGTGAAGCACTTGCCGGCAAAGATGGGTCGGCGGTACTCAAAGCCGCCGTCAAAGCTCAGGCCCACGGCGTCGCTGATGCAGGCGCAATCCAGCTTGGCAGCCACTTTGGGACCGAGGTCCTTGCCCATGGCGGTGGAGCCGATCATGAGCAGGTCCGGGTTGTTGATTTTGCAGAAGTTGGCCAGGGCAGCACCCCAGGCTTCGCTGTTGTAGGTGGCCAAATTGTCGCCACCAGCGGTGAAGACTTTGTGGGCACCGTGATTGCCTGCGGCTGCAGTAGCCTCGGTGGCATCCGCGCCCAGGAAAACGCCCCACACTTCGCCACCGTTGGCGTCGGTGATTTTGCGGGCTTCGGAAATCATTTGCCAAGCGACCTTTTTCAGGGCGCCGTCCCGTTGTTCGATAAATACGGCAATGTTCGGCATATTGGAAACTCCCTGGTTTAAAGCACTTTGGCTTCTTCGTTGAGCAGACGGGCCAGTTCTTTGGCGGCGGCTGCAGGGTCTTCGGCGTCGATCATCTTGCATTCGCCACGCTTGGCTGGCGGGTCGTATTGCTTGATCGTAACCAGGTTGGCGGGAACTTCGATGCCCAGGTCGGCGCAAGTCACGATCTCCATGGGCTTCATGCCGGCTTTCATGATGTTGGGCAAACTCGGCAGACGGGGTTCGTTCAAACCCTTCTGGCAGGTCAGCACGGCGGGGAAGCTGGCTTCGACCACTTCCTTGCCGCCTTCGATTTCACGTTCGGCGGTGAGATTGCCGTCACCCAGAGTCAGGCTGGTGATGGTCGAGACGTGGGCCATGCCCATTTTCTCGGCCACCATGATGCCCACCTGGCCGCTGTCGTCGTCGATGGCTTTATTGCCGAAGAGCACCAGGTCGTATTCGTCCTTTTTGAGAGCTGCGCACAGCACAGTGGTGATGGCGCTTTGGTCGGCGCCCACCAGGGCCGGATCATTGATGATCATGGCTTTGTCGCAACCCACGGCCAGGCAATCCTTCTTGAGGGTTTCCTTGACGGTGTCGGGACCGATGGTGATGGCGGTGACTTCGACTCCTTCGGCAGCTTCCTTGATTTTGATCGCTTCTTCCACGGCGTAGGCGTCGTAGGGATTCAGAACCCGGGTGAAGCCCGACTGGTCCAGCTCGGCAGCGGGAGCAGCAAGGTTGATCCGGGTCTCGGAATCGGGTACCTGTTTTATGCACACGGCAATCTTCATGATTCCTCCTGGCGCGGCAAGCCCTTAAAGGTTTGCATGGGATGAGCACACCTGAATAGGCGCGCAACTTACTGAATACTGCTCCAAAGTAGATCTTGGAACCCGCTGCGTCAACGATTGGAAAAGCAGGGTTGGTCCTACTTCTAAGGTATGAAAAAACCAAGTTGTAACGATTGAGGATGGAATAGGCCGTGGGGGTTGCTTGAACATTGTGAATTCCTGGTTTAGGATACGATGGTCATCAGGTCACAAGAGGGGAAAGATAATAATGAAGACGAATCCTAGGAGAGATTTTATCAAACAGACAGGATTAATGGGTATAGCCGCCATGGTGAGCCAATCCGGTGTTGCCCTGTCCGGCAATGACAACAGTAAATCACTTCCCTATGTCAATTTCATCAGGGATGGGTTGGATTTTTCTGCAGAGGATTACGCCAAAAAACTGGTTGAGCTTTCCGAAGGCAAAGGCATCGCCATGGATTCCTACTCCAACGGCGGAGTGGTGCAGGAGTTGGAGCAAAAAATGGCCGCCGCCTTGGGCAAAGAGGCTGCTGTGTATATGCCCACTGGAACCCTGGCCAATCATGTAGCCATTCGCAAGCTGGTTGGGAACAAAACCAGGGTGCTGGTCCAGGCGGAAAGCCATATTTACAATGATTCGGGTGATTGCGCGCAAATTCTTTCCAATCTCAACCTTATCCCTTTGAAACCCAATCAAACCCAGTTCAATTTGGCCGACGTTGAAGAACAGGTTGAAAGAGCCCATCAGGGCAAGGTGAAAACCGGGATTGGCGCCATCTCCATTGAATCTCCAGTGCGGCGCACCAACAACGAGGTGTTCGATTTTGATGAGATGAAGAAGATTTCAGCCTATGCTCGGGAGCATAACATCGGCATGCATCTTGATGGTGCCAGGCTATTCAATATTCCGGCTCATACGGGAGTTGGCGTGAAAGATTATGGCAATCTTTTTGATTCCGTATATATCTCCATTTATAAAGATTTCAATGCCGCCTCCGGAGCGATTCTTGCCGGCAGCACCGAGTTCTGTGAGGACCTGTTTCACCAGCGCCGCATGTTTGGCGGAGGCATGCCCAGTGCCTGGCCTTTTGCCGCCGTGGCCAACGAGTATGTGGATTCTTTTCTTGAGGACTATCAAAAATCTTTGGAATTGGCGGATGGACTTTTCCAATCCTTGGCTGGTTTGTTCAGGTT
>JAUUYW010000270.1 GCA_030590265.1 Candidatus Krumholzibacteriia bacterium | reverse complement strand
CAATGAACATTTCTGCATGGAGACCCTGGAACCTGATTCCGTACTCAGTGCCGTCAATGACATGTTGGAGCAGAAATGAAACTGGCCTTCCTGGGCCCGGCGCCCCCTTTTCGTGGGGGCATCGTCACTTATTACGCCATGCTGTCGCGGGTTTTGCAGGGCCGTGGGCACTCGGTGTTCTGGTCTTCGTTCCGCAAACAGTATCCCGGTTTTCTTTTCCCCGGCAGTGAGCAGGAGGGTGAAACGGCCGGTTGGTTGCAACAGCCCAACCGGCAAAATTTTGTGCCCTGGTCGCCTTGGAGCTGGTGGAAGGCGGCTCGGGATATCCAGAGCGAAGCGCCCGATGCCCTGGTCATCAAGTATTGGCTGCCATTTTTTGCGCCTGGTTTTTTTGCCGTGGCCTGGTTGTTGAGGCGTTGGACCAAAACGCGAATCATTTTCCTTTTGGACAATGTCATTGCCCACGAAAAATATCCTTTTGCCGGCTTTCTGACCCGTTTGGCCCTGGGCCAGGGGCACGGCTACATCGCCCAGAGCGATCAAGTGAGGCGGGATCTTTTTCAGGTTCTGCCCAACACAAACCCCAACACAGTTGTGACTTCGCCTCATCCGGTTTATGATTTTGGTGAACCTGGCCGTGAGCGCCGCACCCGTGATGAGGCTCGACAAGAATTGGATCTCCCTTCGGGTGTGCACCTGGTGCTCTTTTTCGGTTTCATCAAACCCTACAAGGGAGTGATGAATCTCATCGACTCGGCCCACCATTTGCGCGAGGCCTTTGGCGAGAATCTGCGGGTCTTGATTGTTGGGGATATCTACGGCGAGAAGCAACCCTATCTGGACCGCATTGCGGCCTCGGGGGCGGCTGAAATCATTGACCTGGTGGATGGTTTTGTGCCCGATGAGACGGTGGAAGATTATTTCCTGGCGGCCGATTTGGCCGTGCTGCCGTATGTGTCGGCGACCCAGAGTGGCATCATTCAAATTGCCTACAATTATGACCTGCCGGTGGTCACCACCAATGTTGGAGGATTGCCGGAAGTTGTGCGGGACGGGTGCACGGGTTATATCGTACCACCGGAAAATCCTGAGGCGTTGGCTGGGGCTGTCACCCGATTTTTTACCGAAAACAAAGCAGCTGAATTTGCCGCCAACGTGGCAGTGGAAAAAGAGAAATACTCCTGGGATCGCATGGCCGAGGCGATCGAAAAATTAGCGACGGGAGAATCATCATGAAAAAAACGTTGAAGGTTGATGATGTTCTGATGCAGCTGGCCACGGGCATCATTGTGCCCCTCACTGAAAAGCAGTGGATGCTGATGGAGGGGCGTTTCAATTCGGTTGAAACCATCGAAACAGGAATGTCCGGACAAATTCAACTGCTGCGCCGTCCAACATCCGCAGGCAAGAAACCCGGTTGGGCCTTTGTGGAACAACCCAAAGATGGCCAGCGGGTGATTCGTCCTTTCAAAAATGAAAAAGAGGCTCGCGCCCTGATCGAGGATCGTCTCGCTGCCTACGAACGAATGTGGGACGGCTGAGGCGGTTGCAAACCGGATTATTACAACTGACCGGGAGTCGGTTTTCGTGAAATCAAGAACAGGTTTGGACATCTTGGTGGCTGATGGTTTTTCGGTCATCGGTCAACGCCGGGTAGGTTTGTTGGTGCACCCCGCCTCGGTGGATTCTCAGTTGAACCATGCCTGGGATTTGTTCCGGGCCGCAGAAAATGTCTCGGTTGGCGCGCTGTTTGGCCCCCAACACGGCATCATGGGGCAGACCCAGGACAACATGATCGAGTGGGAGGGGTATCGCGAGGTGCAAACAGGTATCCCTGTGCATTCCCTCTATGGTGAACACCGCCAACCTTCTGCTGAAATGCTGGCCGACATTGACCTGCTGGTGATCGACCTGCAGGATGTTGGCGCCCGCTACTACACCTTCATTTGGACCATGCTTTTGTGCCTCGAAGCCTGCGCCGAAGCCGCTGTCCAGGTGATGGTTCTGGACCGTCCCAATCCTCTCGGTGGCGTGTTCACTGAAGGCAATGTTTTGCAGCCGGAATTCCGGTCCTTTGTGGGATTGGCTCCTATCCCCATGCGCCACGCCATGACCATGGGCGAATTGGCTCAGTTCTTTGTGCACTGGCGCGAATTGGATCTGGATCTGGAAATTACCTGGGCCGATGGCTGGCAACGCGGGCAGAATTTTGATGCCACGGGTTTGCCTTGGGTGATGCCTTCTCCCAACATGCCCACAGTTGATACGGCCTTTGTGTATCCTGGCGGCTGTCTGCTCGAAGGGACCATGCTGTCGGAGGGCCGGGGCACCACGAGGCCGTTTGAAATTTTTGGAGCTCCGTTTGTGGATGGCACCGCCTTGGCCCAGCGGTTGAGCGGTTTGGCCTTACCAGGCGCCATTTTCCGACCTCTGGAGTTTGAGCCGACATTTCACAAGTTTGCCGGCAAGGTTTGCAGTGGTGTGCAGGTCCACGTGACAGACCGAACGGTGTTTGAGTCGGTCCTCACCTACACTGCCGCTATTTCCTTCATCCGAGAGATGTGGCCTGACGATTTTGCCTGGAAAGAGCCTCCTTACGAGTACGAAACGGTCAAATTGCCCATCGATATTCTGGCGGGCGGGGAGCAATGGCGGCAAGATGTTGAAAACTCGCGCAATCCCTTGGAAATGAAGGCCGAATGGAACGCCAAACTGATGACTTTCAATATTCTGACTGAAGGTTTCCGGCACTATGGCTCCTGATCCCATCATCCGTGGACTGATTCTGGCCGCCGGTTTTGGCACCCGTTTGAAACCCATCACCGAGCATGTGCCCAAACCCTTGTTGCCTGCAGGTGGCGCAACCTTGTTGGACCATGCGGTGGCGGCTTTTGATCGGGCGGGAATCAAGGAAATCGCGGTGAACAGTCATCACCTTGGTGAAATGATTGCAGACCATGTTGGATCACGTCCTGATACTTCCCGCTTCACTGTCTTTCCTGAAGATGAAATCCTTGGTACCGGCGGGGCTCTCTATGGAGCCAGGGAATTTCTTGGTACTGCGGACTTTTTTGTGGTCTTCAATGGCGATGTTTTGTGCGATGTCGACCTTTCGACCCTGATCAGTGCTCATATCAAAAGTGGAGGCTTGGCGACGCTGCTGTTGGTGGATCGGCCACAGATTAACACAGTGCACCTGGGGGCAGACAACACCATCATTCACATTGAAGGGGCGGGGCCATTGACTACCGAGAGTCTGCCCGGTAAAACACGCGCCCTGACATACTCCGGAATAGGGATTTTTTCCCAAAGAATTTTAGCTGACATCGGGCCCGGTTTTTCATCTCTCATCGCCCCGCTGGTTCGGGCAATGGCAGGGAGCCCGAAATGCTGCCAAGGTTTTGTTCCCGAAGAAGTATTTTGGGATGATTTGGGCGCCTTACCCCGCTTGCTGAAAGTTGCCCAGGATGTTTCCGGAAATTCAACCAAATATGCCTGGCTTCAGCAAACTCCCGGCACCAATCTCCCCTTGAAAATGACCCGCATCACTGGGCACGGATCTGAACGACATTTTTGGCGAATCGCAACATCCAATTGGTCTGCCATAGCCATGCGGAGCCCAGCCGACGATCCAGAATTTTCCCGCCAACTGGCCATTGGAAAATTTCTGCAAACCCACAACCTGGGTGCTGCGAAAATGCTGTCTGTCCATGAAGATGCCAAGGTTTTGCTGATGGAAGATCTCGGCCAGGCCAGCCTATATTTTTTGGCCCGCAATCCAGGAACACCGAAAAATAAACTGGCCGATCGTTATCGGCAGGTTGTGGAGCATCTTGTTAAGTTGCAAACGTTTACAGGTGAAGCAATAGCTTCTTGCCCCGCTGCGGTGGACCGCTGCCTGGATAAGGAAGTTTTGCTGTGGGAGACTTCATATTTCCTGGAAAACTTCATTATAGAGCATTTGGGACTTCCTGAAAAAAAATGGCAAAACCTGGCTCCCGAGTTTTTGGACCTAGCTTCGTGCGTCGCCAACCAACCAAAGGTTTTGCTTCACCGCGATTTCCAATGTCAGAATATTCATTTCCGCGACGGCAAGGTGCGTCTGGTTGATATCCAGGGCATGCGTCTGGGGCCGTTGGTGTACGATATTGTATCGCTTGTGATGGATCCTTATGTGATGCTCTCGCCAGAATTGGCAGATGAATTGCTGGAGCAATTTGCTGATGGTTGTGCCCTGCCCAATGGTGAGGTGCGCCATATGGTTGTGGCCGCCGGGTTGCAACGCCTGATGCAAGCTCTGGGAGCTTTCGGGTTTCTGGGCCATCAGAAAGGCAAAGTTGAGTTTCTGGCTCACATTCCCCGGGCGTTGGAAAATTTGCAATTTTTACTTGAGCAGCTGGCCACACACCGCGCTGAACAATCCAGGTGGTTGCCAAAACCCCTTGAGCATTTGACAGGTTTGGTAATGTCACTTGAGTGTTGAGGGTGATTCCCTCTTGCTTCGGCCCTCTCCAGGTGGCTTAATTGAAATGGAATTTCAACATAATTCGGCAAAATGTTCACCAGGAAAGAGTTCTTCCACATGAAAAAACTGGTCGCGAAAAACGGTAAACGACTGCTGGAAAAACTGATTTTCCAGGCTCGTAAAGCGTTGGTGGAACCGGGGCTGGATCCCCAAAGAGATTCCCTCATCATGCCCTGGGCCACTTACAGCCCCTGGTTGCTGGATAAGGAATTCCAGTCCTGCCATACCATCATCAAAGACCACACCCTGGTTGACCTCTATCGATGTTATGAGCTTTGGCATCTGCTGGCTCAGGTTTCAAACCTGCCTGGAGATATCCTTGAGGTGGGTACTTGGCGTGGTGGCACCGGTGGGCTTCTGGGCCGCCGAGCCCAGGAGCTGAAGTTGGATTGCGAAATTTTTCTGTGCGATACCTTTGAAGGTGTGGTCAAAACCGGGGACCAGGATGATTCCTATTCCGGTGGGGAGCACGCCGATACTTCCATTCCTGTTGTTCAGGCCTTGATGGAAAAACTTGAACTGTCCAACATT
>JAUUYW010000145.1 GCA_030590265.1 Candidatus Krumholzibacteriia bacterium | reverse complement strand
CAATGGTCAGGCGCCAACCTTTATGGATGCCAACACAGTGTTTGAGAACTGCTCAACCGGCATTTACCTTACAGGCGTTGCTTCGTTGGACTTTTCTTCTCCGGTAACTCTTCGCAACAATACAACCGTCGGGCTCTACCTGGCCAACTGTGAAACACCATTCATCGACAATATCACCATTGAAGGAAGCACTGGAACCGATGGAGCCGTATTGCTCAGCAATTGTGGAGAGTTCACAATGGGAGCAGGAAATGCTCTTGGCGGCAGTGGTGTTGAGAACACATGGCCGGTGACCATGCAATTCAGTTCCTATCCCAGTAATGGTTGCGTGATTCCCACTTCCGGCAATACCAACAACAACATCAGAGTTAATGGCGGGTCAAGCAGTCGCACCTTCACCTGGCCCATCCTGGCAGGCTTGGATTACATCATAACCCACCACATCAACATCAGCGCCGGGGGTCATTTCACCATTCCTGATGGCATGACTCTGTATTTTCTTCCTGGGAAGGCTTTCTATTCCTACGGCCAACTCACAGCCATTGGAACTCCTGAAAACGGAATCAACCTTGTTCGCAGCGGCAGTTCGAATTGGGCTGGAATTGGGTTTTATGGAGATGGTTACGGAACTCTGGAAAACTGTTTAATAGATCATGGAAATACTGGAATCACCACCAACACCACAGGTTCAGTTGATGTTTTTGGGGCCACCATCACCAACGGAGGTTATGGAGTCTATTCCACCACTGGCAGCATTTCTTTCATCAACACCAAGATCACCAACAACTCCTCTTATGGTGTCTATGTCACCGGTGGCGACCTTCAGTTCGGCAGTGATCTATCCGAGTGGAACGACATTTACGGCAATGGTTCCGGCTCATCTGGCCAAGACTACTGGAATGGTCCCGACGACGTGCAGGCCCGCTGGGTTTATTGGGGCACCATGTCCCAGATGGCCATCTGGGAAAACACCTGGGATGAACTGGATGATGAAGCAAAAGGGCTGATCGATTTCATTCCCCACGCCAACGAATACCATGACTATGTGATCTCGGGTGTGGATGATGACGACGACATTCCGGGAGCAGTTTTGCCTTCACGTACCGAAATGTTCCAGAATCACCCCAACCCGTTCAATCCCAGCACAGCCATCAGTTTTGATCTGCACAAGGACTCGCCTGTTCAGCTGCAGGTGTATGATATTTCCGGTGCCCGCATTGCCACTTTGGTCAACGGCATGGTTGCCGCTGGTCGGCACGATGTTGTATGGAACGGCACCGACGACAGTGGGCGCTCCGTTTCTTCTGGGGTCTATTTGTATCGATTCCAGAGTGGGGATGTCAGCGAAACAAAAAGAATGATGCTGGTCAAATAGGGTCTGAGACTCATTTGAAATCCCATTCAACCGGTCGCCCAAATCCTGAGATTGGGGGCCGGTTTTTTGGTTTGCATTGTCAAAATAGATCCCCCCGGGGGGATAAAACAACAGTTTTCCGGTCGTCTTCTACCACGCCAGCCACTATCAAATTATTCAGCCCTAAATCTTTTCCATCTCATAGATAACAGGAGCTTCCATTTTACCTTCCGTCGCTTTTTTCATGGCCGCAAGATGGTCCGACTCCATATGGACAAGCCATTCCTCGCGCGTGGACCAGTTTTCAAAAAACAGGTAAAGGCCAGGTTTGTTGTTGTCGGTATGCAAGTCGTATTGCAGACAACCAGCTTCGGCCAAGGTTGGGACAATGCAGTCTATGAGGGCTTTGGCGACATCGTCTTCAAAGCCGGGAAGGGCTTGGATTGTAGCAACAATTGTCAGAGGTATGGACATGGATTCGGCTCCTGTGGTTTGCGGTAGGCTTTCAGGTTTTTCGCAATTATCTTTAAGGTAAGCGGCCTAGCCAACAAATGATATTGTCGATTGCTCTTCCAAGGAAATACTGCCCATGAATCTCAAACAGATCCAAGCGGAAATGAAATCCCTAGGCGACGCCAAGAAAGCCGCCCACGCCCAGGGATTTTTCAAAACCGGACCCGGTCAATATGGTGAAGGCGACATTTTCCTGGGCATTCGCGTGCCCGAAACCCGAAAAATGGCCCGCCATGGCCGTGATCTTACTTTGAAGCAGATCACCCGCCTGCTGCAATCCAAATTTCATGAAGAACGATTGCTGGCTCTCTTCATCCTGGTCTGGCAATTCCCCCGCGCTGATGAAGACAAACAACGCGACATCTTCAACCTCTACTTGGACAATACCTCATACATCAACAACTGGGATCTGGTCGATTCATCCGCGCACTTTATTGTTGGTCCCTGGCTTGAAAAACGCCCCCGAACTTTGTTGCTGCAAATGGCCAATTCCAAAATTCTGTGGGAGCGTCGCATCGCCATGATGGCCACCTACCATTTTATCCGGGCCAATGACTATCAGGATGCCCTGTTGGTAGCCCAAAAGCTTCTCCACGATGACCACGATTTGATCCACAAGGTCGTCGGTTGGATGTTGCGCGAAATTGGCAATCGGGATCGGGCTGTGGAGGAAAAATTCCTGCTGCAATTTTATGGTGATATGCCCCGCACCATGCTGCGCTACGCCATCGAAAAATTCCCTGAAGATCTTCGTTTGCAGTATCTCAAGGGAACGATTTCGTGATACTTTCATGTTACGATTTTGGGAACCATGTCAGGAGGCCTGCTTTGTTTCGATTCAGTCTTATGATTTTATGGGTTTGCCTGATGGCCTTTTCACCTGTCCTGGGGCAATCCCGAGGCGTGTTGATTGAGGATTTTGAGTCCGGTCCACCCGATTTTGAGTCCTATCCCGAACAAGATCTTGAGCCCCTGAAATGGGAACTGAATGACCACAATCCCTATGGTGGCCACGGCTCCAGCCTGCGCCTTTTTGGCAACACCTGGAAGACCCAAATCATCACTCCAATGGCTGTGGCTGATACCACGGTGTGGCAAATCGCCATTTTTGGAGAAGATAAGGGTGAAATGCAGGCCATCGGTGTAAGTGATGGGGTCAATGAGCTCTTTTATACCTTCTATGGCCGCGATTTGCCTGCTAGCAATGATTGGTATACAGTATACCAAGGCTCTTATCAGTTGGAACAATGGCATTTATATCTTTTACCTATCGGACGTGATTGGCAAACCAGATTTGGCTACCAGCCAGACCTCAACCAGTTGATATACGTCAATGATGCCGATTCTGGCCCCATGGGCACCATACTTTTTGATTCCATAGCCGATGTGACCGATGATCTCCCTCGTTCCCCTTTTGTTCGTATACTGTATACCGTAGAAGAGGAACAGAAAATCAGCGACAAAGTTTCCCGCCTCTCAATCCAGTTTCAGGGTGAAGTTTTCGACCCTGATTCCGACACCCATACCTGGGCCTGGGACTTTGGCGACAGCACCACCTCCGACCTGGAAAATCCTTCACACGAATTTCTGGTCCACGCCGACTATCCCTACACCGTTGGCCTGATGGTCACCGACCCGGATGGTCTGGCCGCAGGCGACACCTGCCAAATTGCCCTTTCCCCCGGAAGCCTGGAAGGCCCCCTGACGGTGAATTTCGTAGGCGATATTTTCACCGGCCGAGGCTATGAAAATAACGGCGGAATCATCGACACCCACGGCATCGAATACCTCTTCGAACCCACCCTGGAAATCTTCGGTCAGGCCGCCGATGTTAACGTTGCTAACCTGGAGGTTCCCTACACAGACCGAGGCTCTCCTCACCCCACAAAAAGTGTTGTCTTCCGCAGCAAACCAGAGAACATTTTTGGTGTCTCCTACGCAGGTGTGGACCTGGTCACCCTGGGCAACAACCACATCGTCGACTACGGTGAAATCGGCATGCTCGACACCATGGACGGACTGGACCAATTGAATATTCGTTACAGTGGTGCCGGCTCTACCGAATACATGGCCCTGCTGCCCACCTTCTGGACTGAAAAAGGCGTGCGCATGGGTTTTCTGGGCCTTTGCAACCGCTCTGGTCGACAATGGAATTACCAACCATTCCTGGACGCCGGTTACGACAAACCTGGTTTTGCTTATTTATTACCGCACAACCTGGCCTCATCCATCGACTACACGCGCCCGTTGTCCGATATCGTAATCGTGCAAACCCACAGTGGTGACGAATACCAAACTGGGCCACCACCTGATGGATTGCCTGATGGATTGCCTAATGGACCAGCTACAGGATTGCCATGGACACAACCTCGTATTGAAGCAGCCAGCATTTCCCCCAACGACCCGGATTTCCAATTCCGCAACGAACCCACCCCAGGAGAACGGGAACTGCGCAGGCAAGCCATCGACCTGGGTGCCGACGTGCTGATAAACCACCATCCCCATGTCCTGCAAGGGTTTGAGTCCTACCAAGGTAAACTCATCGCCCACAGCCTGGGCAATTTCATCTTCGATCTTTATTACCCCGAAACCATGCCAACTATGGTGTTGACCCTGGAAATAGAAAAGACCGGCATCACCGGCTATCGCTTCACACCAGCCTGGATCAACCACTGGATTCCCGAACCGGTCACCGGCAACCTGAGACGCGAAATCGTGGACCGGTTGGCTGATTATTCGCGACCCATGAACGCCCTGGTCGTGCCCATGATCGACAGCAACGAAGCCCGCATCCACTTGAGCCGGACAGCCATTGACTCGACCCTTCACAACACAGAAGTAATATTACCTTTGATTGAGTCGGCTGGTTACGCAGTTTCCGCCCCGGTTAAACTTACAGGCCAAGGCAACCTTTCGGCCATCAGCGACCTTGTTGGTGGCGGTCCCTTCGAAGTTCGCTGGGGGCGGGAAATTCTCTGGCACGGCGGATTTGAAGATGAAGGCGCCGACCTTTGGGACATCAACACCGACGACGAAGAACTGGTCACCGACATCATCCACAGCGGTGAGCGCTCACTCCGGCTGCGTCGTTTTTCCGATGCACCCGATCAAACCGGCACCGACCTTGAAAAACATCTGCCTTGCGACCCCAGCAAGGAACACTCGGCTACCGCCTGGCTGCGCACCGACAATGCCTACCAGGCTCGCACCATGGTGCGTTTCTACAACAGCAGGTATGTGGAAACCCCTCTTGAGGATATCGATTTGGCACCGCGGGTAGATGGCTCCAGCGATTGGGTTCATCAATGGCGCGATTTGGAGACACCTGCCGATGCAGTCTACTTCGAAATGCGTTGTGGTCACGAACCTCCAGAAGCTGATACGGGATACAGCTGGTTCGACGACCTCTCATTTGTTGAATGGGAGCCCTGGTCTGCTGCTGGCAGTGACATCGATATTCCTTCGCCCAACAATTTCCGCTATCTGCAAGTTCGCAGCACCGACACCACTCTGCTCGAAGTCGTTATCAACTATGAAGAAACAGCCTATGGACCAACTCAGCTCAGTGCAACACCCCATGAAAGCCCCAATTTGAACCATGTTGCATTGACGTGTTTCCCCAACCCCTTCAACCCACGCATCACCATAGATTTGGATCTCTCCAAAGTCAGCCAGGCAGCATCCTCATCTGAAGTTGTGATTGAAGTTTTTGATGTGCGTGGCCGAAAAGTCAGGACCCTTCACCGGGGATTGTTGCCAGCTGGAAAACGTCACGGAATGACCTGGGATGGGCAAGACGACAGTGGACGCGGGCTCTCCAGCGGGATCTATTTGGTTCAAGCCAGGATTGGCGATCTGCGGGCTCGGCAAAAGGTCACTTTGTTGCGGTAAAATTTGGTTCGCCAACTATGCAACGTATAGCTTGATGATGTGCAATCGGTTCGTGTAGAATCCCTGAAAGATTTTTTATGGCAAAATCGCCTTCAGGATTCCTCTGAACGGATTTCATTGATGAAAAAACCACTTTACCTTCTGACTTTAGCCTTGGCCTTGGCCCTCTGGCTAACAGCACCGCCGGCGACCCAGGCCCAGGAAGCAAATTTCGACTTCCAATGGGTTACCGCCGGCAGCAATGTCACCCAAATCACGACTGGGACCCGTTTCATTTACCACCACTGGTATGCCGAAACCAGCATCGGTGGCTATCATGCCTTTGAAAACCGGGAAAAGTCATTCTTTCTGAGTCTCAGCCTGGGGCGCCGGTTTCCCCTCAATTCCTGGCTCTACCTGGGCGCCGACCTGGGTTATCGGCATGTCATTCCCGATGGTTCCGAGAACCCTGACATCGACACCAGCAAATTTTTCACCCTCGATGCCCGCCTCAAACTCGAAGCTGTCTATACCCGGCATCTGAGTGCCTTTGTCGGCATCGGCACCAACCAAACCTATCAAGGGTATTCGCTGGGATCCGACACCATCAGCGACACCGTTGTCTTCTGGGGGGTGGGGTTGCTGTGATGCGCACAATACTGATTTCCCTGCTTATGGTTGTTCTGCTTCTTCCGGGCCTGCTTTATCCCGGCAATCTTTTGGCCGACGATCTTTCAGCCAACCCAGTGGCAAAATCTGATTCCCTGAAAACCCTCGAGCCTGAAATCAACAACAAACTCCTGGCTGTCGATTTGGTCTTGCTCACCGTAGGCGTTTGGGCCCCCAGCCGAATTCTGGGCACCGACTGGGCCTACATCGGCTTCAACACCGTCAAAGAAAACATGAAGACAGGTTTTGTTTGGGACCACGATGACTGGGCCATGAACCAGTGGGGTCATCCTTTGCACGGCGGGCAGTTCTTCAACGCCGCTCGCACCAACGGACACGATTTTTGGGGATCCATTCCCTACACCATGACCGGTAGTATGGCCTGGGAATTGTTCATGGAGGCTGAACCTCCCGCCATCAACGACTGGATCACCACTTCCGCCGGTGGCGTTTACATGGGTGAAACTGCTTACCGGATATCGTCTCTTATCCTTGACAACACCGCCTCCGGCTCCGAGCGCACCTTCCGCGAAATAGGGGCCTTCTTCGTCAACCCTATCCGCGGGTTTAATCGTCTGGTAACTGGAAAATCCAATGGATATTCTGAAAACCCTGACGACAGGATGCCGGGATATCTGGGTGGCCAAATCACCGCCGGCACAAACCACGTTGCCAATGGCACCGACCTGAGCAACAGCCAGGCTGCCTATCTGCTGAAGCTTGCTTTCCTTTATGGAGATCCCTTTGAAGATTTGGCCGACCCCGAACCCTTTGATTATTTCACTCTCCGCACTGCTTTGACCCTGCACGGTAAATTCCCTTTGATTCATGAAGTCAGTGGTACCGGTATGGTCCATGGCAGAAAATTTAATCATGGGGAAGACAATCGCAGCATGTTCGGAATATTCTATGACTACGACTATTTCGATTCGCGAATTTATCAGTTTGGCGGCCAAAGTATCGGCGCCGGAATCATCTCACGCTTCAACCAAACGGCACCCATGCAAATCCTGACCGGCGCTCAACTGAACGCTGTCATTCTCGGTGGATCCAATGTTGGTTTTGAAACAGCCGATGGCCGGAATTACAACTACACAACCGGTAGCAAATTCAAATTGTTTGCCATGCTGGACCACCGGAAATATGGAACCTTTGGCATCCGGTACTGGATTTACTGGTTCCACACCATTAGCGGCGCCAAAGGTGATGAATTTATTCATTGGGCACAGGCCAGCCTGAATCCACGCATTTACAAAAAGTGGGGGCTGGGCCTGGAATACACCTATTACCTGCGCAATTCGTACTTTGACGATTATCCTGAATCGCATCTGAAGAATATCGAGTTGAGGACTTTTGTTTCTTATAAGTTCTAATTGCTCGATAATTATCTCAAAAAATCAGCCCGGGAAGGGCCTTTCTTCCCGGGCTTTTTTTGACAAGCTGGCCACCACTAGTTGATAGGAATGATCTACTAACTCGTGCATCAACTCCCTGGTCACGGTGCCACACAGGGCCACGCTGTTCCAGTGCTTTTTGTTCATGTGATAGCCAGGGGTGATACCGTCATGCTCTTCCCTCAAGGCCTCTGCCCGGTCAGGGTCACATTTCAAATTGATATAAACCGGCAACTCCTCCCAGGCCATCAGTGCGAACATT
>JAUUYW010000526.1 GCA_030590265.1 Candidatus Krumholzibacteriia bacterium | reverse complement strand
TGGCCAGAATTGTCAGAGCACCGGTCAACCGACTGTTCTTGATGGCCCGCAATCCGTGTTTGCCCACAACATGGCTGATTTCATGGGCCAACACTGCAGCCAACTCGTCTTCACTCTGGCACAGATCAACCATTCCTTTGCTGATCAGGATGAAGCCGCCTGGGGCCGCAAAGGCATTGATCTCATCGGTGTCGATCATCAGAAAATGATACCC
Source organism: Candidatus Krumholzibacteriia bacterium (assembly GCA_030590265.1). Classification (GTDB taxonomy): domain Bacteria; phylum Krumholzibacteriota; class Krumholzibacteriia; order LZORAL124-64-63; family LZORAL124-64-63; genus LZORAL124-64-63. Next base: position 1,891 of record JAUUYW010000526.1, on the reverse strand, counting down.
GCCAAATGTTTCGGGGCGTTCCGAGGCCATGGCCAGGGTTTGGCCGATTTCGTTGAGGTACCGGTTGCGAGTGTGATCTTTCAAAGGCTCGTAATCAGCCAGCAACTGAGCAGTAACCGCCCGACCAATGTAATATTCCTGTTGGGGGGTGATGCCGGAAAAAGTAAGATCCAGGGCGTCGATGCCGCGGTGCAGGGAATTGGCTTCATCTTCACTGATGTTGCCTGTGGCCTGGGCCACATCCGTGGCGATGTTGGCCATGGTGGCGCATCCAACCAACCAGTAGGCCAACCCCGTCAAAGAGAGCAGGGTCAAGATCAACATGACTGAAAGGTGTCGGGAGATTTTCATTCTAGCGACCTCCTTCCTGCGGCTCAACTTGACCGGCGACCAGGAACACTTCGGCCTGCTCGGGAGTGATCACCATTTTTTCCATGAGATCAACCCAGGTGTAATCCAAATCAGCGTGTTTTTTCTGGTATTCATTCTCCACCTGATCATTGAAGCCCTTGCCCGCCAGAGCAATTTCCTCACTTGAGGCACCGGTGTTGGCATCGATGGTTCCTGATACCATGGCCAGCTCATCTTCGGACAGGGCCGATTCGTGCAGCCATCCTGACTCGCCATCGGGAGCTGTCACTTCCACCCAGGGCCCTCGTTTGCTTTTGATGGTCATTTGGGCCCCGTAACCAACTTCGGCCACGGTGGAGCCTAAAAATGAAGGGCGAGAGCGCAATTGGGTGACTCGAACCTGCACGCTCATGATCTCACCCGCCGCCCAGGCCAAGCCAGCCACCAGCAAAAGAGTCGTCAGCAGACAGATCCCCAGTTGCTTTCGTGTGCGTATTTTTTCACTCCACCATCTTTTGTTCATTTTCCGTCTCCCTGAAATTGCACTTAAGTAGTCTCCAAATATTCCAAGCTGGACCAGACTCTGCTTATCTTTGCCCAAATGGACAAGCAGGTCAAGTGGCTGTCTTTTCTATTGTTCCCTCAGTGCCTGGCGACTATTTGAATGGCAGCGAATGCCGCCTTCAAACAACCAAAATCAGGGTGTTGGCCATGCGGAATATGATTTCTTTTCATATTTGCTTGAAAAAGGGGGCCCACGGGCCAGTTATATCCAATAAAAACAAGCAGTTACTCCATACGAACGAAAATGTGGAGTGGCAATAATCATCATTTTTTGCCATTTCTGCCTCCCCGGAATCGCTTCCAGAGGCCTTTTTCAGCCATTTTGACCCTTATTTCAAAAAAAACTGAAAAATTTCCAAAAAATGTGTAATGGATCTCTCCTTCGTTGCACTCACTCCATGCCGACAAAAAACAACCCGGTTCTCCGGGACCGGATCAAAGGGCCACTTGCCCCATAAAATGAGGAGAGAAGACCATGTACGAAGTAGAAAAGCACCACGACCGGCGCAATGACCCTGCCCTGCGGAACTACCTGGGCCTGATTTCCCGCTACGAACTGCTCACTCGCGAGGAAGAAGCCGCCCTGGCTAAACGCATTCGCGGTGGCGACGCCGAAGCCCTGGACCTTATGATCAACTCCAACCTCCGCTTCGTCGTCAGTGTGTCCAAGAAATTCCTCAACCGGGGTTTGGGCTTCATGGATCTCATCGCCGAAGGCAATGTGGGCCTGATCACCGCTGCCAAGCGTTTTGACGAACGCCGCGAATTTCGGTTTGTAACCTATGCGGTCTGGTGGATCCGCCAGTCCATCCAAACGGCCTTGCAAGACCAAACCCGCACGGTGCGACTTCCCGCCAACCGTGCCCGGCAGATGACAGCCATTGCCAGGGCCGAGCGCGAAATTGAACAAAAAACCATGAATGTGGTCCAGGACGAGGAAATTGCCGCCAAAGTGGAGATTTCCTCGCGAAAACTG
>JAUUYW010000484.1 GCA_030590265.1 Candidatus Krumholzibacteriia bacterium | reverse complement strand
ATCAGCAAACTCCAAAGACAATCCAAACGCCTTGCTCGATACTCCCGATTTTGAACCCAACCAGGGTTATCTGACAGCAGCCCCTCTCGGAGTAGGCGCCATCCCCATGCGCAACCAAAGCGGCGCTCTCGGAGCCGGCCTGACCATCATCGATGTTGAAGGCGGCTGGTTGTGGGCCCACGAAGATTTGCCCGATCCAGTGGTCGAATTGGGTGTGCAAGTGGATGACCTGGGCTGGCGCAACCATGGCACTGCGGTGATGGGTGAAATGCGAGGCCATGACAACGGATTCGGCGTAACCGGCATCACACCCGATTGTTCAGTGGGAGCATCTTCCATCGGGGCCACCAATACGGCCAACGCCCTGGCCGCCGCCGTGGACAATTTGCAGGCGGGCGATTTGATCCTCATCGAACTGCATGCCCCCGGTCCCAACGCCAATGGCAATGGCCAATTTGGTTATGTTCCCATGGAGTACTGGCCCGACAACTTCGACATCATTCGCCTGGCCACCGCCAAAGGAATCATGGTTTGTGAAGCGGCCGGCAACGGTTACCAGAATCTCGACGGCCCGGAATACCTGGGTTTGTTCGATCGCACGGTGCGCGACAGCGGAGCCATCATGTGCGGCGCCACCGCAGGCAGCGAGCTTTACAGCGCCGATTTTTCCAACAACGGAACCCGGGTGGACATCAACGGCTGGGGTTGGTATGTCACCACCTGTGGCTATGGTGATCTGCAATCAGGAGATGAAACAGAGTGGTACACCGCGGGTTTCAGCGGCACCAGCAGTGCCTCGCCCATCGTCACAGGCTCGGTGGCCAGCCTGCAGGGAATGGTCCGGGCCAGTTTGGGTTTCGACCTGGATGCCCGCATGGCCAGGGATCTGTTGCGGGAAACAGGAACCCTCATGGTCAGTGGAAATCTCATCGGCACCCGCCCCAATCTTGAGGCCGCTTTTACCCATGCCGATACCACCATCGGGGAAATCATCGGCACCGTCATCGACCTGGAGACCGCGCTGCCGGTTGCCGGGGTCAGTGTGCAGGTCGCTGAGCACGGATCATTCACCATGACGGATGAAAACGGTCAGTGGCGTCTCCCCCTGCCTTCCGGCACTGCTACTTTGGAATTCAGCTCCTATTTTTATCACTCAACAACGACCAGCCCGCCCATCATTGCCGGCCAAACCGTAACCCTTGATGTCACTCTGGTCCCTCTCGATCTCATCAACATCACAGGTGTCGTTTATGGACAGTCCGGCCCTGTCGCTGGAGTTCTTGTCACCCCTACCGACCAGCCAGTGATCGGCGATACCACCGATGCCGATGGTTTTTTCAGTGTCTCGTCCGTGCCCGCAATGTACGACTACACTTTGCTGTTCGATGGAGCAACGGGTTTTGGTGCGAGGGTGGAAATCATCTCCACCAATGGTTTGACCGGTGACGCGCAAGTCATGCCAATTTTGCCTACCATCACCGAAGATTTCGGCTTTGGAGACGGCGGGTTCAATGCTGAATCAGGCTTGTGGACCCATGGCGCACCACCTGAGGATGTCACCGGCGGAGCCTTTGCCTCCTGGGCCTGCTGGGGAATCGGCATGGATGGTGATTACGGCGACGACGAAAACGACATTCTCACCAGCCGTGTGTTCAACCTCAGCGGTGTCGCCGGTGGTGAATATTACCTCAGCTTCCATTTTTTCAGCGCCACCGAAAGTGGTTTCGACGGGGTGAATCTTGAAGTTGCGGGTGAAAGCGGCTACGAGCTTTTGCAACCGCTGGAAGGATACAGCGATCCGGGCCTGGGCGGTCTGGGTGGAAATCCCGGCTGGAGTGGCCAATCCGGTCGCTGGCAGGGTACGGTTTTCGACATCAGCGCCTTTGCCGATGCTGATTTCCAATTCCGTTTGAACTTCGGATCCGACAGTGGAGTAACCGAACAGGGTTTCTACATTGATGGCATCGCCTTCGGTTCGGGACTGGTGGCCTCGCCCGTTCCCGGCGATGAAACTCCTTCTCCTTTCACAACCCACCTGAAGGCCTGGCCCAACCCTTTCAACCCCCAGGTAAACCTGAATTTTGCCATCAGCAAACCTGGCCATCTTTTGGTGGATGTGTTCGATGTTCGGGGCAACCGGGTGCGCACCTTGCTTGATGCTCCCGTGGCCGAAACCCAAGGCACCCTGAGTTGGGACGGGCGCAATGACAGCGGGCGAATACTCTCCAGCGGCGTCTACTTCGTGCGGCTGGTAGGCCCGGATAACCAAACAACCTCACAAAGAGTTGTATTGGCCAAGTGATTCGATTAAAGTGGCCCGGTACAGGAATGAATTCCCGACCGGGCCATTTTCTCAGGAAAGCACATGCCAGATTCACAAAAAGACAACTATTTGAACCCAGGCAGAACTCCCAGGTTTGCCCTTTTTCGCATCGCCAGCAGCCACCGGGCTCTGACTCTCCTGGCTGCTCTTTTCCTGCAAATCGTTCTGCAACCTCTGGATAATAATTTCCCAATATTATCCTTATTGGTGCAAGTAGGGCTCATTTTCGCAGTCATTT
>JAUUYW010000472.1 GCA_030590265.1 Candidatus Krumholzibacteriia bacterium | reverse complement strand
GCTGCTGATTCCCTGGCTGGTGGACCGCTGGTGGCGATTCTCCCGGATGCTGGAACTCCAATTCGTCAATTTTTATATCCCGTGCTGGATGGGCGAATATTGGCAATGGGCATGAAGGGTGAAAGCCTTGAAGGCTGGCCGATCGTTGGGCCTGCCCGCAGTGTGGCCACACCTGCTTTGGGCGCCGTGCTGGGCCAATCCACCCTGGATCTGGTGGCTCTGGGCACCTTTGAAAGAATCACGGGCCTGAATGACGGCCAGCTGGAAACCACAGATATATCCACCCTTGTGATCTGGTCTGACGTGGCCGAAAGCGATCCACTTTGGCCCATGTGGGGTGGTTCACCCTGGCGCAACGGTTCCTGGAACATGGGTGCCTGGACCGGGCCTCCGGTTGCCAGTGATGGGTCGGGAATTGTTCAGGGCAGTCATATTTGTTATCCCAGCCCTTTGGGGAATGAACCCTTGCGGGTTCGAGCCAGTGTTCGGTCGGCCTCGAGAGTGAAGGTTTCGATTCACAATCTTGAAGGCGAAATTGTTACTTCAAGCGATTGGCAGTCCGTGGTGGCTGTTGATCCCTTTACGGTAACTCTCAATTTGGACGATACCGTCTCGGGAATGTATCTTTGTCATCTGGTAGCTGAATCCAATCAGGGCCAAGATGACTACAGTGTGATTCCTTTCGCAATTGTGCGTTAAGGATTTGAGACCGGGATTTGTTGTTAGACCCAACGGCAATCTGCCGATAGAATGACTTGCAAACAGGCTTGGGTGTTTAACTTTCCCAGGCCGGCTAAAAAAAAGGAAAGGGAACCCATGGTTCGCATATCCAAATCCACCTTGCTGATTGTCCTCACCTTTGCAACGGCATTGTCCCTGCACGGGGTCATTGCACTGGCTGCTGCTCCCGGAGAAGTTGGAGTGTTGTCGCTGCGCTTGGGTGTTGGGGCAAGGGAGGCCGGCATGGGGGGCGCTGGAGTTGCTTCCAGTCAGGGCGCCGCTGCTATTTTCTGGAATCCGGCCAACAATGTTTTTGCCGATTTCGAAACTGAATTGATTTTGCAACACTATCGTTATCTGGGGTTGTTCAATCATGAGTCAGCTGCGGTAGCCCACAAGGCAGGCAATGGTGTCTTTGGATTCATGTTCACCGGCCTGTATTCCGATGATATTGATCGCTACGGGGATGAACCGGTGGCTGTGCCCGAAGGCTCATTCAGTCCTTATGATGTGAGCTTCGGTATTTCCTATGCCATGAAACTGGGAGACAGCTTTGGCGTGGCGGTGGCCGCCAAAATGATTTACGAAAGAATTGACCTCTACTCCGACACGGGATTTGCCTTCGATTTCTTTATCACTCACCAAAGCATGATTGAGGGCCTGGTCTTTGCTGCATCGGCCACCAACATCGGTGGTCAAATGAACTTGAAGGACGAGCCTTTTGATTTGCCGACTTCGTTCCGAATCGGTATGGCCTGGAGTCCGAAAGAAATGTTAGGCGACCGCCTGACTTTCACCGGTGATGCTGTGTTTCCCAACGATACCAACGGGAAAGCCCACGTGGGAGCCGAATGGCGTATTGTTTCCGAGTTGGCTTTGCGCGGTGGTTCCAACCTGAGTTACGACTTGCAGGGCTGGACCGCAGGGGCAGGTTTCCGGGCCGGGATTCTTGGTATTGACTATGCTTACGAAGAAACAAAAATTGAGGGGTTCGATGCGGGACACAAATTTTCCCTGAATCTGCATTGGTAGCCATTGTTGAAATGGGACGAAGAATTATTTGATCCCCGTTGCTCTAGAGCTTGGGGCGGGGATCACTTTCAAAATCCAACATCCTGAACACCCCATCCTGGAGAATTCCATAACCCGGATTGTCAAACCAACCAGCCAAAGCTGTCAGTGTTTTGTCTCCGGACACGGTTTCGAAGCGGTGGTGCACATGCCCAATAATCATGAGTTCCCAGTCGTCTTCCCGGCAACCATCAATCCAGATCTGGGCTTTTTCCTCAATGCGTTGGGCTTCGTCCCGGTTGGCTCGGCGGCTTTGGCCACTGAGCCACTCGCTGATGGCATAGAGAATTTCCGGATGAAGGCTTTTGGCCAGAACAATTCCCAGTCGGGTGCGTACCATGGCCCGGAAGGCATTGTAGGCCCAGTCAAAGCTCAGCAGACCATCGCCGTGGCATAATTTGATGGTCCGGCTTCCGAGGGTGATGACAAAGGGAGCACCATCCGGGCTGGTCCCGTAGCGTTGGTTAAGAAATTGGGCGGCCCAGATATCGTGGTTGCCCCCGACAAAATGGATTTTCGTACCGGCATTGCGAACCTCATCGAGAGCCAGAAGGATCTCGTCATATCCGCGCAGCCGAAAGTGGGGGTAGTCGAACCAGAAGTCGAAGATATCCCCGAGAAGGAAGAGATGGTCGGTTCTTTGGGCCATTTTCAACAATTCACAAAAACGCCGGACTCGTTGCTGTTCTTCAGCATCCGGTGAAAGATGGAAATGCGAATCGGCCACAAAGATAGCAGTGGGTTGTTTATTGTGTTGCATTGGGTTAATGTGCCTTAAGACACTGCTGATCGCAACCTTAAAGAAAGAAGGAGAGCATCATGGCCTTGTGGGAGGATGTTAAAAAAAATCTGGTTGAGTGGTACACCATCACATCTGACAAAACGAGTGAAGCGGCCCGCATTGGGTCTC
>JAUUYW010000087.1 GCA_030590265.1 Candidatus Krumholzibacteriia bacterium | reverse complement strand
CCCGTGTGGGGATTTAGTCAGCTGGGATTTGCTGGTTCCTGGTCGTCGCCTTTGGGGCCGTCATTTCCCCAATTGCCGACAGCAGACTTTGGAGAAAGGCCTGTTGAATATGGAAAGGGGACCCGGTGACATCGAAGGTTCCCTTATTCCCCAAACCTGGTTTGATTTCATCAGTGATGGCGACGGCCAAATGATGTCCAGGGTTTTGCATCACAACCAAAAAGATCTGCTGGGTATGCTTGGCATCCTCTCACAGGTGCTGGACATGGCGGAGCTGCTGCATGACAATGAGGCCTGCGCCGATCATTGGTTGCAGGCTTGGGCCTTGGGACGAATTGCGGAAAAAGCACGCTTGCAGAGAGAAGCTTCAGCATGGATGTTGAAGGCCATGCTGTCGCCATCCATTGAATTGGAACAGGGCTTTGGACAAGCAGCTTTCGTGAAAGACGCCATCCGATTGTTGAAACGGGAGAAGGCCTGGCTGCAGGTGAAAACAGTTGTCGGCAGGGCTTTGGGATGTGGCTTGGATGAGCCCTGGTTGCACCGGGAAGCGGCCATTCTGTTCGAGCACCGAATTAAGCAGCCTGGACTGGCATTGTCCCATGCGATACGGTGTGGCGAGCCCGAAAGAGTGCAGCGCCTGGAAAAGAAAATTGCAAAAATTGAGGTTAAAAATGAGTCGTTTGACACGCAATGAAGCCCATCTGATGGTGGCTGCCATCAGGGTGCTGGACCATCGGGAGCAACGGCCCCCGACACCTTTGGAAATTGCCGACTTGTTGGAGCGAAGCGAAAGTGCCGTGCGTCTGGATCTGAACACCCTGGCTGATTTGGGTATCGTTCTGCTGGTTGAGAGTGCTTATGAAAACCACGCCGAAGTTAAAAACTACCTGTTGGTGGAAGAATTGGATCTGGAGGCCGGGCCACAAATTTCCGATGATTTGGCGGCTTTCGACCGTGAAAAGGAAGAAGAGGCCGAGCGCATGGCCAACCTTTTTGAATCTGGTGAACATGAGAAAATCAGGCGGGATCGGCATGACCGAATGGACCAGGAATTGAATGATTTCAAAAACAAGAAACCAATCAATCCTTTTGGGGAAGATTGAAACATCTCCAGGAACAAAAAAGCCCGGAACCTTGGTGGTTCCGGACTTTTTTTTTGTGTGCTTTCCACGCCTCCGAAAGGAGAATCTAGCGGTAGTCCTCAATGTCGGCGTTGTCCAGGAGATCCTGGAAATATTCTTCCACCTTCTCATTCTGGGCTTGGCTGAGCAAAAAGTTCTGGATTCCGGCCTTGCGGGTTTCAAACTCCGCCTGGTCGAATGGAGCAATCCAAAGTGGAGTCAAGGCAAACAGTCCGCGCAGAGTTTCCACTTCCGGAATCAAACGACCCACTTCACCTTTGATGCCTTCCTTATTGAAATCAGTGCCAAAGCCCACCTCGGCAACGTTGCCGTTGAAGGTGAAAGTATCAGTAACGGCATGCTTCAAATCGGATTCGGCAGCGACTTCGGCCATGGTTCGTCCCATTTGGATTTCACCAACAGCTGGGCCGAGTTTGGCCGCTGCAACCTTCTTGTTGTTTTCCTTTTGCAAGGTCAGGATGATTTGGCTTTTGACATCCTCAAGGGCTGCCGGACCTGAGGCAGTATGATTGCCTGCCAGAACCACATAGAAAAATTCACGATTTTCAAAAACGCGACTCACTTCACCGGAATCGGCCCTGAATGCCCACAGACCACCAGCAAGTGAAATGGGCATACCAGGTATGTCTCTTCCTTCAATAAAGGCGGCAGGCGAGATCAGGTCCATGGCTTCGGCTTCGGCGGTGGTGACGAAATTTCCCCCATCAACACGATCGATAAAGTCCAAGGCGCTGTCCCGGATCAGGCTAAGGGTGGCGTTGCTGGGCACCACTTTGAGCAGAATGTGGCGGGCAGTGACCTGGAAAACTTCGTTGGTCTCTTCATCCATGTGTTGTTCGGTGACTTCGATAAGGTGGTAACCAAACTTGGTTTTTACGGGTTGGCTGATTTCACCAACAGGCAAGGAAAAGCTGGCCTCGGTGAATTCAGGGACCATGCGGTTGCGGTCGAAAGTTCCCAGGTCGCCTCCACGAGCGGCACTGCCGTCTTCGCTGTAACGCTTGGCTGCATCTTCAAATTTGATGCTTCCGCTTTCAATTTCATCCCGGATTTCCAGCATCTCGGCCAGGGCGCTGGCCCAGTCGGCATCACTGGCTTCTTTGGCGAAACGCACGACGTTGCACTCAACCTTTTCCTGGCGCTTGTAGTCTTCACCATGGCCTTGGTACCATGTGTTGATTTCTTCATCGGTGGGTTGGTAATCCAAAGCAAGGTCGCCGTATAGAACACCAATGTATTCTGCCACCGCTTTTCCGCTCTGCGTAAGGTAATTGCTGCGCACATCGTCATCACTGATGGCTACATCGCTGGCAATGATAGCCTGCAGTTTTTCAATTTGAATGACCTGGCGCACATAAGCTTCGGGTCCGGACCAATCATTGTCGGGGTTTTGCAAATCCGCGTAATAGGCCTCCATATTGATGGCGCCTGTTTGCGGGTCCCGGTAATTGGCCAACAAGCCGGGGGGAGGGTTTAGCTCGAAGCGGGCCTTCAACTCAGTGTCCGATACCTGAATGTTGTGGTCGGCGATGGTCTGGATCAAAAGCTCCTGGCGCAGCATCTGGTCCCAGGCCTGCTGACGGGCGCTGGCATACTGGTTGGCGTTCAGTTCCCGGCCTAGGCTTTGAGCGCGGGAGGAGTTCAGAATCTGGCTGTATACGCGTTCAAACTGCACACCAGACATTGGTGCACCATTGATTTTGCCAACCAAACCAGCTTGATTCCGGTCATTGGGCCCATTCTTCTGGCACCCACTGGTGGCCCCTCCATAGGAGAAAACAACACCGAAAAGAATAAAGCTGACGGCAATGATCCAATAGAAGATCTTTGCCTGTGAACGAAGCATCTGGAACATGAGTAATCCCCTTGGCTGGGAGGCGAACATAACAAAACGACACGCCGCAAGCACCGGCGTTCTCTTATTCGAAAAGCACGCCAGTAAAATGGTAGGTGTGGCGGCATTCCACAAGTTACAGGTTTGACGAAACCAGGATTCTTGTTAAAGTACCAACACGGAAATCAAATCCCTGAATGTTGTGAAGAGAGTTATCATGATGAATCCGGGTGTTTATGCCCTTATGAGCGGCCTTTCGGCCCAGGCTTTCAAAGTTTTACTGGAATTGCTTTGGAGACGCCGCTGGCGTCCTACCCTCTTTGTTTCCAATGGCGGCATGCCCAGTTCCCACTCCGCCACGGTCACCACCCTGACCTTGAAAATTGGGCAATTGGATGGTTTTGATTCATCTTTGTTCAGTTTGGTTCTTGTTTTTGGGCTGTATGTCATCATGGAAGCCACCGGCCTGCGCCAGGAAATTGGGCAACAGGCCCAGCTTTTGAATGAGTTGATGGACAGTGCCCTTCATGGAGAAAAGCTGGATGGGGGAAGGCTTAGGGAATTGGTTGGTCACACCTGGGCTGAAGTTTTCGGGGGCATTGCATTTGGTGTTGCGTTCTATTTTTGGGTGTGATGGCATACTAAAGTAATCCTTAATATTTCTGTTGACACGATTGTTGAGAAGGGTAAAATAGAGGCAATAGGGAAGTTGTTCCAGAAGGTCCAACTTGACCTTTCGACATAGATTGGCAGCCAGATTCCGATGTTTTGGATACTTCAGAAGCGGGTTGCATCATAGACTTTTAGTCGAAAGGAGTCGATATGAGAGTCATTTCCCTGGCAAACCAGAAAGGTGGCTGCGGAAAAACAACTTCCGCAACAAACCTGGCAGCCACCCTTTCCCGGCTGGATAAAAAAGTTCTTCTTATTGACAATGATCCTCAAGGTCATGCCACTTTGGCATTTGGCTTCCGGGAACGGGATTTTAGCCTCAGCACTTACTATTTGTATCTGACCACTGATATTCTTGTGGAAGATGCCTTTCTTGATATCAGCCCCAATTTGCATCTTGTGCCTGCTGGCATCGAATTGAGTGCTGTTGAGCAAACATTAGCCAGGGAGCCTGAAAAAGAGTTTCGGTTGCGGAACAACCTCCGCCGCAGCGCCATGCACTACGATTATGTGCTGATCGATTGCCCACCCAGCGTCAGCCTGTTGACTTTCAACGCCCTGCTGGCCTCCAGTGAAATCATCATCCCTGTTGATCCAAGTTACTACAGTCTGCAAGCGGTGCGGAAAATGCGGGAAACCCTGTCAGTATTAAGAGAAAAGAAAGGTCACGATATCGTACCCCACATTCTCATGTCCGATTTTGATACGCGGCCCAGGTTTGTTCGCAAGGTCATGGAAGAGTTGGACGATCTTTATGAAAAAGAGCTTCTCGATACGATCATTCATCATACTGTGCGTTTCAAGGAGGCGGCCGGCTCGGGTGTGCCAGTGGTGCAATACGATCCGGAATCCAGGGGAGCCCTGGATTTTCGCAATCTGGCCCTTGAACTGACTGAACAGGAAATCAACGTCCACGTAGCAGCCCTGGATCATTGGGTTGCCTTGCTGCACGGCCCCCAGGTCACTCGGGCGGGAGTGGTCTTCGAGGCCGATTTTCCCAGGGCCAAGACCGTTCGCATCACCGGAAGCTTTTGTAACTGGTCGGCCAAGGGCCTGCCCCTGAAATGCAGGGAAGACGGAATTTGGGAATGCCATCTGGATCTGGAAGAAGGAAACTACGAATACCGGTTCATTGTGGACGGGGCCTGGCTGCCCGATCCTCACAATACCAAGACAGCTCCCAATGAATTTGGCGGCGCCAACAGCCTGGTGGTGGTCTCCTGATCCGCACCTCTTAACCGGCAACCGGAGACAGGTAATTTATGTCCCAGAGGGTGGATAAATCCCTGCAAGCCCAAAATGAGGCTCGCTCAAACCAGCACATCTCGTCCATTGCCCATCTGTTCTTTGACAGCAGCGGTGATTGCGATTCTTCTTCTTCTCAGGCTACAGAACGCCATCTTTTGGTGGTGGGAACTGGGCGTGACACCTGCGCCCCTTACACTGCTGCCGGACTCGGCCATCATATTTTGGACCAATCCAACAAACTCAATGGTCGAGGTTCTACAGGTGCTGCTTTTCCCATGCGTCAGGTTTTTTTCGGGGAACCTTCACCGGTTTGTTTTTCCGCTCTTTCGCATTTGAAAGAAAGTACCTATCGCCTGCCCCTGGCTGAAGAAGTGGTGCCCTGGGAAAGGAACAAGGTTGCCAACGGCCCAATTTTTCGACTTTTTCCCGGCACGGTGCCCAGTGAAGATTTTTCCGGCGGTTTGGTTGAAGGAACGTTCTATATTCGGCATTTTGATTTGCCTCGGGAGGCCGAACTTCAGGCTCTCGAAACCCACCAATTGTCTGGTCAACATTCAAGTTTGTCCAACGATGGTACCGACGCTTTGCTGTGGTGCGTTGGGGCCTCGGCAGCTGCCAGTTTGGTCTTGACCGGGCGGCTCGGTCGACTGCTCCGGGTTGTGCGGCCCCGGAAAGTTTATTTGTTGGTTTTTGATGGACCTGGTCAGGGGAAAAACAATCCACACCAAAAGCATTCCCCTCAGACCGAAAGCCTGGTCCTGGATAAGAGCAAACGTTTGTTGAAATATGTGGCTGGCGAGATTGAGGTTGATTCGCGTTTGATGGCCGTTTCAGGTGAAGAACGTGCTTTTCAGTTGTCCTCATTAGCTCGCCAATTGTCTCTATCCTAGAAGGCAAAACTCTTTCCGGATATTTTTTGAGTGGACCAAGCCCACGCACTGCCTTTATTTTGTTTTCCATTCACAACCTGATGACACCGCTCTGGTGGGAAGCGCAGGGTTCGGCATCACGGGCCTGGAATTTAAGGGAGGTAGAGCAAGATGTCGCTGCGAATTCTGATTCCATTGCTTCTGACTTGTTTGCCAGGAACGATTCTGGGACAGGCCGGCGAAATTTCGCAATTTGCCCTGCAGCAGCCTGGAGTTCTGATTATCACTGCCGCACGAGATTCCCTGGCTGGTTTTGAATGGCGAACAGGTCCTGGAAGTGGACGAATTTCACTTGTTTGGGAAGGAGGGGTTCTCAGTGTACCCGATACACTGGCCATGGAGGCCTATCCCAATCTTCATCTGGGCATTCCTGTGCTGACCGGATTCTCCGGAAGTCTGGAAGAAGGCCCGTTAATATTTGAAGACGGGGTGTATCCCATCAAGGAAAATCTGGTGTTGAGTGATGGTGTCGTGCAGTTGGTTGTTTCATCTGGTGAACTGGAAATCCATGGTCCAAGGTTTCGATATACGCGCTCCGATGCTTTGGAAAACAAAACCAAGGCAAATTTTTTACTGATTGCCGGACTGTTGGTTCTGATCGCGGTGCTGCTGCGCAGGGCGCGCAAGATTTTGCGAAAGAGAGCCTGACTTCATGCGCATGAACCTGCCGGAGATGTTCTATGGCGGCAGCCTCCTGACATTACCCTGGGTGGGAGTGGGGCTGGTTCATTTCCTGTCCGGAAAAGATTTGGGCAGTGGGCTGCAACCGTCTTGGGCTTTTTTGGCCATTGCAATACTGGTTGCTTCGTTGAGGATTGCAGTGTTCGCCAACTCTGACCGAAAGAGTCTTTGGCGGCCCAAGGTCCCATTGTCATTTCTGGTAATATTCTTCGGCAGTCTTCTGGTTGTTCTTCTTTCCGGCTTCGGCCTTTTGGTAGCTCCTTCTCTGGAACCTTTGTCCTCTGCCTGGTGGCGTTGGGGACGGCAGATCATCCAATTGCTGATCATGTTGTTTTTTCTGGCCTGGCCCGGATTGTGGACCAGAGGGCCTGACCGTTGGCGTTTCACTCTGGACCTGCTCTTTCTTGGAGTTTTAGGTCAGGTCATTTATGGTGTTTTTCAAGAATTCAACTTCTATCATCCCCAGGTTTGGTTTTTTCAACTGGAGCACTTTTTCACATCCAATCCCAGCATCCTTTCAGGATCCAATAAGCTGTACCTGAACAATGTTCTGCAGGAAATTCCGCGGTTGCGGGGAACCATGTGCGAGCCTCTTTACCTGGGAAATTTTCTACTCATGGCCTGGCCGTTTTTGCTGGTCTGGCGCCGCCCCATGCCTCTGCGTTTGGGTTTGGGTTTTGTTTCGGCACTTCTGCTTGTATTGACCTGGTCCCGTGGAGCCTGGTTGGGAGCTTTGGGGCAATTGCTGGGATTGGGCTTGTTTTTGATTTACCTGAAAATGCGGGAACAACAGGGGGGGAATCAATGGTCGGCAAAATCAAGAGTCCTCGGTTCGGTTCTTGCCATTCCTTTGTTTTTCTTGCTGGTCAATTATTTTGCCAATGGAATTCTTCTGCAGCGCCTAATGGCATCCTTCAACAATCAGGATTGGTCCAACCTGACCCGTCTCTACAGCATGAAGGCTGCCTGGCTGGCTTTTTTACAGAGTCCCCTGGTGGGTGTCGGTTGGGGTCAGTTTGCCTTTCATTTTCCACTTCTGGTGGATCCAATGGGTATGCAGAGCCAATTCACTTGGCCTGTGGTTAACAATTTTCCACTCCAGATTTTGTGTGAAGCAGGCCTGGTGGGCGCACTGTTTTTCATAGGGATTTTCATATTTCTGATCCGAAAATCATGGCAACATCTTGGTGGTGCAGTGGTCCAGGGACCGCCAAAGCATCCAATGGTTTTGCCCGCCGCCCTGGGGGTAGTTGGAGTATGGATCCAGCTGATGACCTTTTCCCAATACAACCTGCCCCATATCTGGGTCGGCTTGGGTCTGCTGCTGGCCGCTCTTTTTGATAGCCATCAACTTGAATCACCATCCGAAAAAGAGGCTGGGCCATGAAAACTCAACGGCCTCGCATAGTTCTGGATGCCTTGCTGGTCAACGACCGTCCTACAGGGGTGGGTCGATCAATTCTTGAACTCACCAGAGCCCTCTCTTCAAACCAGTGGGAAATGGATTTCACCCTTCTGGCGGCCACACCTCATTTGTTCAGCTGGTTGGATGATTGCCCGGAATGGACCGTGCAAAGTTGTCATGGCGCCACTGGCGGAACTTTGCGCAAGGCCCTTTTCACTCAATGGCAAATTCCTCGCATTTGCCGAAAACTGGATGCTGATATTTTGCACAGTCTGCAATTTGTCGCTCCCGTGTCTTTGCCTTGCTCCAGCGTGGTAACAGTGCACGATTTGGCTTGGCTTAGATTTCCAGATACGGTGGAGCAACCACGGAAAACCTATTACCGTCTGATGGTGCCCGGGTCTTTGCAACGCGCCTCAGCCGTGGTCACCAACAGCCAGGCGACGGCCGTGGATGTGCGGAAATATTATCCCGGTTGCCAAAACGTATCTGTAACATCTTTTGGCACCCCATCCTGGGTGTGGCAAGATGTTGAAAAGACACCTCCTCAACCGCAACCGCGACCATTTTTTCTCTTTGTCGGAACCCTTGAACCCCGAAAAAACCTGGAAGGCATTCTTGAAGCGTACAAGAGGTTGCTGGCAAAAAAAATCGAACATGATGCTGCCGCCTGGCCTTCTCTGGTCCTGGTAGGTGGGAAAGGCTGGAAAGACTCAACTCTACGCAAATTGATGGAACCTCTGCTGCAATCCGGGGATCTGGAAGTTTTGGAATATTGTGATATCCAGAAGCTGAGGCAATTGTACCTTTCGGCACAGGCATTGCTTTTCCCCTCCCTTCATGAGGGATTTGGCTTCCCTATTCTGGAAGCCATGGCCTTCGGATTGCCCGTTGTCACCTCTGATCTGGGTGCCATGGCAGAGGTCGCCGGGCCATTTGCCTTGCTGGTCGATCCGAAAAATGCAGATGAGTTGTGTCTACAAATGAAGAAACTTGCCGAATCCACTGAATTGCGGTCTAAGCTGGCTGCCGACGGTCCTCCATGGGCCCGGAAATGGTCTTGGGAACGCACGGCCCAGCAGACTGTGGCTGTTTATTCCCGGGTTCTGAATGGTGGTTTTGCCGAATAATATGGGGAATAATGGCTCCTTTGGCCTTGGGCGAATACTCCCCAAGTTGAAAGGCAAAGTGAAATAACTATTGCCTACAAATAGACCTTGCAGTAACTTCGGGTCTGTCCTGGTTTAAATCAGGCCCTTTTTGGCACCCCCAACAGGGCTAATAGTTTAGTTTTATTTCATTAGACAGTTATGGGACAACGGAATTTCAGGGAGGAACCGTGGACCTGAAAACTATTGCAGTGCTGAGTTTTGTCGTGGCATTTGTCATGTCGTGGCTAGTTCAACCTCATTTCAGGAATCTGGGTTTCCTAACCGAAATCGTTGACCACCCGGGCTACCGACGGCCTCATCGCGAACCTGTGCCTCGCACTGGCGGCATGGCCATCTTCATAACTTTTTTCTGTGCCTTGTTCTTCCTGGAAAATGTAGTGGTTCGCACCGAGTTACCCTGGTCCTGGCTGGGAATTCTGATTGGTGCTGGGCTGGCCATTATGGCCCTTGGTGTTGCGGATGACCGGTTCGGTATCCACGCCGAGAAGAAGCTATATGGCCAGTTGGGTATCATCCTGTTGCTGATGATTTTCGGCCAAAGACTTGATTTTGTTGTGATCCCCTTGATCGGGAAAATCAACCTCGGTGGTTGGGCCTGGCCTTTTACTCTCTTCTGGTATTTGGGCTTCATCAACTCCATGAACCTTATTGATGGATTGGATGGGCTGGCCAGTGGCATCAGTATTCTAGCCTCCCTGACCCTGGTGGTGATTTCGCTGGTGGTTGGTGAGATGTACAGCATGCTTTTTGCTGCCACCCTTTGCGGGGCCACAGTGGCTTTCTTTTACTGGAACATCAGCAATCGAAAAATTTTCCTGGGCGATTCCGGCAGTATGTGGATGGGCCTGGTGATTGGCAGCCTGATCATGAATCTGGGCCAGAAGGTGGAATTGAGCCTGCCGTTGATGCTGGCACCCATGGTTGTTCCCATTTGGGACACCGGAACCACCATCATCCGCCGTTACCGTCGACGGTCCTCAATCTTCCAGGCTGATGATTTTCATCTTCACCATCGTCTGCTCCGCTTGGGCTTTTCGCCCCGGGGAGTGGTCTTGTGTCTGCTTTTGGTCACTGCAGGAGCCATTCTTTTTGCTCTCAGCGATTTCTTGAATTTGGCCTGGTTGGGTTTGCCGGCCATGGGAGCCTGGATGTGGGCAGCCCAGTTGGGTGCTTTGCGCCATTTGCACAACCGAGCTCAGGGTTTTGATCTTTTTTCAGAACTTTTCTTCGCTCTTGGCTTCAATGATCGTATGGACCATTTGAACAACCAGGCTGGGCAGCATGTGGCTGACATCATCGACCTGCAGGCCGAAAGGCAGAAGGTAGCCGGGAACAAGACTCACCAGGACTTCAACAAGCGTTCGGCCGCCAGTGGTGACAAACCTGATTTTCCCTGATCTCCGGTCAAGGAGCGTGTCGGAAAACCTCTCCCGTCGCCCTGTACGCCCCGCTGATTCAATCTCGTCGTTGCGAAATCGGGCCCGTAGCTACGGCTACGAACCCAATCTCGCGCCTAGATCTCGAACCAGCGGGG
>JAUUYW010000139.1 GCA_030590265.1 Candidatus Krumholzibacteriia bacterium | reverse complement strand
GCAGAGAACAGAACCAGTGGATTGATCCTAAATCCTTGTTGAATGAAGCTGCCACCCACGACTTGTTGACAATGATGGTTGAAGGCGGCCCAACCCTGGCCGGCTCATTGTTGGGTGCCGGTTTGGTGGACCGTTGGATCAGTTACATGGCACCGATAATTCTGGGCCAAGGCATCACCTGGAACCAGGAATTTGCGGGAAAAAATCTGCCCGATCGCAGCCTCAGCCTGACTCGTCTAGACCAGCTGGACAAAGATCTTCTGTTCATCCATGACCGGAAAAACTTTGCGGCCACCTTGGCGCGCGTCACCATTTAGGAGTGGCATGTTCACGGGATTGATCAGAGAAATTGGACGCATTCGGGGCATTGCTCCCCGGCGCGGTGTGGTGCGTTTGGACATTGATGCGCCCAAGCTGGCAACGACCGCCAAGCTCGGTGAAAGCATTGCCGTCAATGGAATTTGCCTGACAGTGACCGCAGTCAAAGGCCGTGCCTTCAGTGTTGAAGCAGCTACTGAGACCCGTCGCCTGACAACTTTTGAAAGTTGGCGGCGCGGTGACAAGGTGCATCTGGAACCGGCTTTGCGTGCCGGTGATGCCCTCGATGGTCATCTCGTTCAGGGCCATGTGGATGGTCCCGGTCGTATTCTGTCGGTAAAAAAATCAGGTGGCAGTTTGCTGATGACCATCGGCTTGCCTCCAGAGATGGCCCGCTACTTGACTCCCAAAGGGTCCGTGGCTGTGGATGGTGTCAGCCTCACTGTTGACGAAGGTCCATTTGATGGGGCTTTTACCGTCAACCTCATTCCTCACACGTTGCAGGAGACCACTTTCTGCACGGCTAAAAAAGGCCGTCTGGTGAATCTTGAAATGGACGTATTGGTCAAAGCCGCCCGCACGGGCAGCGGCTGGCCTGGCATAGATCATTCAAAACCATTGCCTGCGGAATCAAAACCCGCCGGCCTGACTCTCGATCGCCTTCTGACCAAGGGCTTCGGCCGCTTCGGCAGTTCAGGCGCGAAAGGACGCAAATGAGCGACAATTTCACACCCGATACCATCGACGAGGCTCTGGAGGCCCTGCGTCAGGGCGAGATCATCGTGGTGATGGACGATGAAGACCGGGAAAATGAAGGCGACTTCATCATCGCCGCGGAAAAAACCACACCCCAGGCGGTGAACTTCATCGCCAAATTCGGGCGCGGCCTGATTTGTCTGTCGGCCACCAACGAACGCCTGGAGGAGTTGGATATTCAACCCATGGTGGCCCGGAACACCGCGTCCCTGGGAACCAATTTCACCGTCAGCATTGACGCGGCTACGGGCGTGAGCACAGGTATCAGTGCCGCCGATCGTTCCCGCACCGTGGAAGTTTTTATCGACCCAAACACCAAACCCTCGGACCTGTCTCGCCCTGGGCATATTTTCCCCCTCGGAGCCCAGGCAGGTGGCGTTCTGAAACGCGCCGGCCACACCGAAGCGGTGGTGGATTTGTGCGAAGCAGCTGGCCTTTATCCTGCCGGTCTGCTCTGTGAAATCATGGACGAAGATGGAGAAATGGCCCGGCGTCCCCGACTGCAGGAGATTGCCGCCGAGCACAATCTCAAACTGATCACAATCGCTGATCTTATTCGCTGGCGGCGCAACAATGAAAACCTGGTCACCCGCGAGGCCGAAGTTCCCCTGCCCACTGACCGGGGTGAATTCCGCATGATTGCTTACAGCACTCCGGTGGAAAATCTGACCCACGTGGCCCTGGTCATGGGTGAGATTCAGGCCGATGATCCGGTGTTGGTTCGAGTGCACAGCGAGTGCATGACCGGTGACCTTTTCCACAGCAAGCGTTGCGATTGCGGTGAGCAAATGGATGCAGCCCTGAAGGCCATCGAAAAAGAAGGAACAGGTGTCTTCCTCTATATGCGACAAGAAGGTCGTGGCATCGGTTTGATCAACAAAATGAAGGCATACCAGTTGCAGGATCTGGGCGCGGACACGGTGGAGGCCAACGAAAAACTCGGTTTTCCCGATGACCTGCGCGACTACGGCATCGGAGCACAGATTCTTCGTGACCTCGGTGTGCGGCGTATGCGCCTGATGACCAATAATCCGCGAAAAATTGTGGGTTTGGAAAGTTACAACCTGGAGATTACCGAGCGGGTTCCCGTGGAGATCGAACCCAACCTGAAGAACGCAAAGTATCTGCATACCAAGAAGGCCCGCATGGGTCACATTCTCGATCATCTGTAAAGGAGAGCTGGCAATGGGACGCACTTTTGAAGGTAAATTTGATTCACGAGGCAAAAAAATCGCCATCGTGGGCAGCCGTTTCAACGACTTCTTCACCAGCGAGTTGATGGATGGGGCCCTGGACTGCCTGCATCGCCACGGTGTTGACGACGAACAAATCGACACGGCCTGGGTGCCTGGTGGTTTTGAGATTCCTATTGTGGCCAAGCGTTTTGTGCAAACCGGCCGTTACGCTGCGGTGATCTGCGTTGGCTGCATCATCCAAGGCGATACACCGCACTTCCAGTTTGTTTCCAGTGAAGTGACCAAGGGTATTGCCATGGTTTCCCTGGAATCGAATATTCCTGTGGTGTACGGAATTGTGACGGCTGAAACCCTGGACCAGGCCATCGAACGCAGTGGAACCAAAGCCGGCAACAAGGGCTTTGATGCTGCCATGACGGCTCTCGAAATGATCGATCTTTGCGCTGATATTGACGAGGGTTAGTACGGAAATACACCATAGCCTTCCCTGGTTCA
Source organism: Candidatus Krumholzibacteriia bacterium (assembly GCA_030590265.1). Lineage (GTDB taxonomy): Bacteria > Krumholzibacteriota > Krumholzibacteriia > LZORAL124-64-63 > LZORAL124-64-63 > LZORAL124-64-63. The sequence continues at coordinate 5,493 of JAUUYW010000139.1, read as the reverse complement.
ACGCAGCACACGGATCTCATCACCGATGATTTCCAGGGCGTTGATGGGGCCCTCGTAGTAGCGGGCCAGACCGGAGTCAATGCACCAAACCCGGTTGTTGCAGCGGGAGACGATGCCGTCTTCCTGCACGGTGTGCCCGACGATCATGCGGGCGGCACCCAAACGGGTGAGCACTTCTTCCAAGGTGAGGCAGCTGTTTTCATCGGGCTCGTCGCTGTAAATGCGTGTCCAGGTGGGGCTCTTGGAAGTGTGAATACCCTCGGGAGCCGGACCTTCACCGGCGAGCCACAATTGGATTTCACGGTTGAGCTTTTCAAGGCCGTAGTCCAGGTGTGAAGGCAAGACACCACCGTGAACAAAGAGGTTGTCGCCGATCATGAGAACCGTATTGTGTTCGGCCAGGAGCAGGGCATAGGGCCCGCCAGGGCGGAAAGCGGCAACCCTGGCCCGCTCGTTGGGCTCGTGGGCCAACAGCAGGGAATCGGGCTCGCTGATGGTCACCGCGTCTTCAAAATCGGCAAAACCGCCTTCGGTGACATAACGCAGATCCAAACGGGCGTTCATCAGCTCGTGGTTGCCGTTCATCAGGTGCAGACGGCCGCCGACGGCCAGAGCTTCATCCTGCAATCGGTCGAGGAATTCCAACAAGGCCTGTTCCTGATCACCCCGGTCCAGTTGGTCACCGGTTTGCACCACCACCAACTCTCCGGCCACCCAATGGCCGCTTTGGTCAGTGATTCCGGCCATTTGGAACACTTCCCGTGTTCTGTCCAGATCGCCGTGCAGGTCGCCGATGGCGATGATTCGCTCTGCTGAAGGGTAAAAAGTTGCAATGGGTGCAGGGATCTCTGCTGCCGATGGTGTAGCAAGTCGAAGGGCTATAAAAAGCAGGACAGAAAGGCGAATCATCCGGGATCTCCTGTATCAAGAGTTTGAAGGGTTTGGCCGATCAAGGGCACAAAACTGGCACTCCATTCGGGGGCCGCTTCAGTCAATGAAGCCTCAAAAATGCACTAATCGCAAGTTGAAGGTTGCCAAAATAGCCGATTCTTCTATTTTCAAGTCGGTATAAAGCCATTCCATCAATCGTACAAAGGGAGACAGCCTCATGGCACAAGACGCCAAGGTACAGGATTATAAGGTCGCGGATATCAACCTGGCCGACTTCGGTCGCAAGGAAATCCAACTGGCGGAGAAAGAAATGCCCGCCCTTATGGCCTTGCGGAACAAATATCGGGAAAGCCAACCCCTGGCCGGAGCCCACATTCTGGGTTGCATTCACATGACCATTCAAACGGCCGTGCTCATCGAAACCCTGGTGGACCTGGGAGCGGAAGTGCGCTGGTCCAGTTGCAATATTTTTTCCACCCAGGATCACGCTGCCGCCGCTGTTGCCGCTGGCGGCACTGCTGTCTACGCCTGGAAAGGTCAGACCGTGGAAGAGGGCGAGTGGTGCATCGAGCAGACGATCCTCAAGGACGGCACTCCCTGGAATGCTACCATGATCCTCGACGATGGAGGTGACCTGACAGCCATGGTTCACGAACAGTATCCCCAGCTACTGGATCATATCCATGGTATCAGCGAAGAGACCACCACCGGTGTGCATCGTTTGGTGGAAATGCTGGGAACGGGCGAGCTGAAAGTGCCTGCCATCAACGTGAACGACTCGGTGACCAAATCGAAAAACGACAACAAATACGGTTGCCGCCATAGCCTGAACGATGCCATCAAGCGCGGCACCGACATGCTGCTGGCCGGGAAAAAAGCTCTGGTAATCGGTTACGGCGATGTGGGCAAGGGGTCGGCCCAGAGCCTGCGCCAGGAGGGCATGATCGTCAAAATTGCGGAAATCGATCCAATTTGTGCCATGCAGGCCTGCATGGACGGCTTCGAGGTTGATTCCCCCTATAATGACGGCATCAACACCGGCACCGCCGAAGGCATCAACACCACTCTGTTGGGCGCCACCGACCTGATCGTCACCACTACTGGCAATACCAATGTCTGTGATCTGCACATGATGACCGCCGTCAAGAGCGGTGCCGTTGTTTGCAACATCGGTCACTTCGACAATGAGATTGACACTGCCGGCTTGCGCGAGAAATTTGCCTGGACCGAAGTCAAACCTCAGGTGCACAAGATCGTGCGCGATTCCAGCGACGAAGACAACTTCATCATCTTGTTGAGTGAAGGTCGTCTGGTGAATCTGGGCAACGCCACCGGGCACCCTTCCCGCATTATGGATGGGTCTTTTGCCAACCAGGTTTTGGCCCAGATGCATCTCTATGCCAAGAAGTGGGCCGACAGCAAAAGCGATCCGATCACCGTATCGGTTCTGCCCAAGAAACTGGACGAAGAAGTGGCCGCCGATATGGTGCGTGGCTTCAACGGTGTGATGACCAAGCTCACTCCTGAGCAAGCGGACTATATCAATGTCAGTGTTGATGGTCCCTACAAGCCGGAAGAGTACAAGTACTAGCTTTTAAACTGCTGTACTGGTGGAATGGGATGGCTCCTTTGGAGCCATCCTTGTCATTTGCAAAATCCGCTCTTCCCGGTTAAATTCAGACTTGGAGAAGAATTCGTTGATTGTTCCGGCAGCCTTGTACTGGGCGGCCATATCCTGATCTTTGACAGGAGAATAGACCCGTGGGCAAACGCAGAAAAGGTCGAGAAATCGTTTTGCAGGCTTCTTATGCTTCGCTGATCAGCGGTGCCAGCCTGAGCCAAACCCTCAAGGACCAGCTCGATCGTCGAGAATCCGCCGATGAAACCAGCGAATTCGCCGAAGATTTGATGGAAAAAATCCAACTCCATCACAACGACTTGAAAAGCAAGTTGACGGAGTTGGTCAGCAGCAGCAACTGGCACCCGGATCGGGTGGGAGTGCTGGAAAAAGTCATCCTGACCATGGGTTTGGCCGAGTTGCTTCACAGTCGTGAAGTACCGGCCAAGGTTGTCATCAACGAGGCCCTTGAACTGACTCGCCGCTATTGCGATGAAGGGGCCGTCAAATTTGTGAACGGTGTGCTGGACAAAGCAGCCAGCAAAATCTATCCGGACGGTATCCCAGGTGCAGAGCCTTCCGAAACCGATGACTCAACTGACGATGTGGAACCCTCTTGAGAACATCCACACCTGAGCATTGGCAAAAATTCTGGGAAGAGGCTGATACCCTCGATCTGGATGATGTCTACGGCACCGATGGCCGCCTGGTGCGCGAGATCACCGGACTGGGCGATCTGCAGGGCAAACGCATTCTCGAAGTGGGGGCGGGCACCGGTCGAGATGCTGTGGCACTGGCCAAAGCCGGTGCCGAAGTTCTCACCCTGGACTATGTACCGGGTTCCCTGGGGTTGACCATCAAGGCCGCCGGCATGTCCGGAGTCACCGTCAGCCCTGTTTGCGGCGATGGCACCGCCTCTCCTTTTGCCGATGAGACCTTCGATGTGGTTTTTCACCAGGGGTTGCTCGAACATTTCCGCGATCCTTTGCCCATGCTGCGGGACAACATCCGCATCCTCAAACCTGGAGGGTGCCTGGTGGTGGATGTGCCCCAGACCTTTCATTATTACACTTTGGGCAAACGGGTACTCATCGCTCTCAACAAATGGTTCGCAGGCTGGGAAACGGAATTCACCATTGGTGAGTTGGAGAAACTGGTGCGAGCCGAGGGCCTTCAGGTGCAGCGCAGCTATGGCGACTGGATGGTGCCTGGTTTGTGGTATCGGGCCATGCGAAAAATCATCATGACCCGCACCGGGAAAAAGCTGCCCATGTTTCCGGAACCGATCCCTGCGTTGGCTCGTTTGGGCGAGGCCTGGCGTCGTGCTTTTGGGCGCACCCGCCTTTCTCTCTACACGACTCCCACCATTGGAGTGATTGCCCGCAAAGTGGCCGTCGCTTCCAGCCGGGAGGCCTGATCCTGAAGATCCTTGCGGTCAACTGGCGGGATATCAACGACCCTCTCGGTGGTGGCGCCGAGTTGCATCTGCATCATATTCTCAAAGGGGCGGTGAAGGCCGGCCACCAGGTGCACTTGATTTGCAGCCGGTACGAAGGTTCGGCGCGGCACGACAGCATCGACGGTATCCGGGTGCATCGTTTTGGGCACTGGACAGTGGCCAATTTCACCTTGCCGGTGGTTGTTCAGAGATATCTGGCCAACGGGTCGTTTGACTTGTTGGTCGAAGACATCAACAAAATTCCTTTTTACACTCCTCGCTACAAGGGGGACACACCTCTGGTGGCCATCGTGCCCCATCTGTTTGGCACCACTGTTTATCGGGAAGCCAATCCACTGACCGCCACCTATGTCTATGGTGCCGAAAGATTGATCCCGCGCGTTTACAAGGGTATCGATTTTGAGGTGATCAGCCCCTCCACCCGGGATGATTTGATCGCACGGGGCATGGATGGTGATCGCATCAAAACCATTTTCTGCGGCACCGACCACGATCGTTTTCACTTGGATGATGCGCCTCCTCGCAGCGAAACCCCTTTGGTGGTGACCTGGAGCCGCTTGCGCAAATACAAAAGCATCGACGTGGCCCTGCGGGCTTTTGCCATCATCCATAAAGAACTGCCGAAATCACGTATGCTGATCATGGGCCGGGGTCCGGATGAAGAACGGTTGATCAAATTAACCCAAAAGCTGGGCTTGACTAAGGTGGTCGAATTCCGTGGGTTCATGCCCTGGGACGAGTTGGTGCAAACCCTGCATCGCAGCCATGTCTTTTTGAACCCCAGCCCCAAGGAGGGGTGGGGCCTGACGGTGATCGAAGCCAACCTGTGCGGGCTGCCGGTGGTGGCCAGCGATCGTCCCGGCCTGAAAGATTCGGTGCGGCACGAAGAGACCGGCAGCCTGGTTCCTTATGGTGACGAGAATGCATTTGCCCGGGAAGCCCTGATCCTGTTGAACGATCCGGCACTTTGGCAAAGGCGCAGTGAAGCTGCCGTGCGCTGGGCCCGCTCCTTCAGCTGGGAGCGTTGCGTTGAAGAGTCACTGCAGTTGTTTGAAAAAGTTGCCGGAGTGTCCAGTTCGGATGGAAACTCATGAAGTGGATCCAGGGCATGGAGCAGGGCTTTTCAGTGAAGGATCTGCTGGTCCTGTTGGCCAAGCTGGCGGTGACGGTCGGTTTGGTGGCCTATGTTCTTTCAGGCCAGTCCTTATCTGAAATCAAGGAAGTGATGCAGAATCCCCATTGGGGATATTTGCTGGCTGCTTTGGTCGTTTATGCTGTTTCTGCTTTTGGTGGTGCTTTGCAATGGTCCTGGATCTTGAAAGCCTCGGGTATTGAGGCTCCCGGACGGGAAATTCAACGTCTTTATTTCATCGGCTTGTTTTTTAACAATTTTCTGCCGGCCAACATTGGCGGAGACGTCTACAAAATTGTGGATCTTGGTCGACGGGAGAACCGGGCCCTGGGTGTTTTTTGCAGCACTTTGCTGGACCGTCTGATTGGATTGACGGCTTTGACTGCCCTGGCT
>JAUUYW010000433.1 GCA_030590265.1 Candidatus Krumholzibacteriia bacterium | reverse complement strand
TGACCGGTACGGTGGCTGAAGTTGTTGCTGCGGGACTGGTAAAATACCGGCCCGATGAGACGGAATGGGAATCGTTGCATCTGGTGGAGCAAACCCTGACCCGGGCGGGTCTCGATGGCGAGGCTCTCTTTTCCACTCTTTCCACGGGTAACAAACGTCGCACCTTGCTGGCACGGGCTCTGGTCATCGAACCGGAAATCCTGTTGCTGGACGAGCCCACCAACCATCTGGATATCGACGCCATCGACTGGCTTGAAGGCGAATTGAATCGATTCAGCGGGACCCTGTTCTTCGTCACCCACGACCGGGCTTTTCTGCGTCGGCTGGGCCAACGGATTTTGGAATTGGACCGCGGCCGCATCCGCGACTGGACCTGCGATTTCAACACCTTCCTTGTTCGGCGTGAAGAATTTTTGCGCACCGAAATAGCCCAGCAGGCAGAGTTCGACCGCAAGCTGGCCGAAGAAGAGGTCTGGGTTCGCAAGGGTGTTCGTGAACGCCGAACCCGCAACGAGGGACGGGTGCGTTCCCTGCTGAAAATGAGACAGGACCGTGCCCTGAGACGGGATCAAATTGGAAGTGCAAAACTGCGTCTCCAGGATGTGGAAAAAAGTGGCCGTTTGGTTTTGCGAACCAAGGAACTGAGCTTTTCCTGGGGCGATCTGGTCATGGTCGACAAGCTCAATACGATGATCATGCGAGGCGACAAAATCGGTATCCTCGGCCCCAACGGATCGGGCAAGACCACGCTTTTGCGGTTGATCCTGGGCGAAATCCAGCCAACCGGAGGGGATATCCATGTCGGGACCAAGCTCCAGGTTGCCTACTACGATCAGCAACGGGCCCAGCTGGATGAGAACCAAACCGTGCTGGAAAATGTCAGTGGCGGCAATGATACCGTGCTCTTCAATGGCCGTTCTCTGCACATCATCACCTACCTGCAAAATTTCCTTTTCACGCCGGACCGTTCCCGTTCCCCCATCAGCCAGCTCAGTGGCGGCGAACGCAACCGATTGCTTCTGGCTCGCCTTTTCACACAGCCGGCCAATCTGCTGGTGATGGATGAGCCGACCAACGACCTGGATCTCGAAACTCTGGAACTGCTGGAAGAAATTTTGATGGAGTTCAAAGGAACCTTGTTGCTGGTCAGTCACGACCGAGAGTTCCTGGACAACGTAACAACCAGCACTCTGGCCCTCGAAGGCGATGGTCGGGTGACCGAAACGGTGGGCGGATATTCGGATTGGGCCAAAGTCAGCAAGGCTGCCAAAACTGCCAAACTGAAAGCCGAGCAACCTAAAAAAGAGCGCAAAGCTCAACCCAGGGACAAGGGTCCGCGACGGTTGTCCTACAAGGAAAACAAGGAACTTGAAGCGTTGCCACTGCGCATCGAAGAAATGGAAACAGAACAGGCCCGCCTGAACGAGCAACTGGGCGACCCGAGACTGTATCAGGAGGCCCCGGAAAAAGTAAAAACGATTCGTGAGCGGCTGGGTGTGCTGGAAGAGGATCTCGCCCTCGGTTATGCCCGTTGGGAAGAGCTTGAATACATCGGCTGATATTTGGAGGATTAATGCTTCTGCTTTTGAACACAACCAAGACCATGAATATGGATGCTACGGTTCCGCCTCGGCTGAAAACCTCCGAGCCACGACAGATGCAGCAGGCCCGCCTCCTGGCCGCAAAAGTGGCTGGCATGAGCCGTCCTCAACTGGTCAAACTCATGGCCCTGAGTGAAAAACTGGCTGATGAGACCAAGGTCAACGCCGCGCTGTGGGGGCACCACAACCGTCCTGAAATACCCGCGATTTATGGTTTCACCGGATTGGTTTACCAGAGCCTCGACGCTGGTGGATTCAAGGCTGCCGAGCGTCGCGATGCCCAAAAAAGAGTGCGCATCTTGTCAGGGTTGTATGGTGTTTTGCGTCCTTTTGATTTGATCGAAGCCTATCGCTTGGAGATGGGACAGAAGCTCTCTGTGGGACGCGTCAAAAACCTGGTGGAGTTCTGGAAAGCAGACCTAACGGCGACCTTGAATGAAGACCTGAAAAAAGATGAACCCATCATCAGTGTTGCCGCCCAGGAGTACATGAAGGCCCTGGATCTGAAGCAGCTCAAAGGCCCGGTGATTTCATTGGTCTTCAAGGAACGGCGCGAGGACGGGTCCTTGAAAACCGTTGCAGTGCATTCCAAAAAAGCCCGTGGTGAAATGGTGCGGTATGCGTTGACCCAGAAGGCAAAAACGCCAAAGGATTTGTTGGGCTTTGGCGCTTTGGGTTGGGAGGCGGCAGAAGAACCGCCCGAGGCCGGGCCCTGGCTGTTTACCCGGCCGGTGAGCTCCTAGTTTTCATTGGCTCTACTTAGGGTAATACTTCCAAGTCAGCCGTCACGATGGAAACGATTTTCCCTTTGATTTCCCGTTCCAGATCAAACCGTCCATCCAGCCTGGCATACCGCATCTGAACCCGCAGAATGGCCAGTTCCCGGTCCATATCCAAGCGGTTGATTTGCTGAAGAACCCGGTTGGACTGTTGCTCGGTCTTCGCTTCAAATAACTTCGTCAAGAGACTGTCTTCACGAACCAGCATGGTCTTCATGATGATTTCGATCTCTTCGGTCATGGGATCGAGTCTGAGCACACTGAAACCAGTAAGAGGCAGTTTGAAGCCAGAATTAGTGGTTGTTTGGGCAACTTGAGATGTCTGGGGAACGTCGGCAGCAAAAGCGCCAAAAGCGAGAATCAGCAGGAACACAATGGTGAGGGTGGTCAGGGTTTTCATGGGTCAACCTCCAGCCAATAAGGGATCTGATCCCTTGGTATGTTAATATTTTAGCATAGAAAAGATATTATTGCAATAGAAATCTTACGAAAAGACAAAGAAAGTTGATAAAAAGCCTCAAAAAGGCCCCGAAAAATGGGTTCTGCCGTTTCTACCATCCCTCGGTGTAATAATAATCAAACTCCGACAGAACCTCTTTGGTGAACCCCCAGGCCTCATTGTACGAAAGACCACTGTTGTCAGGAATCACGACTTTGATGTACAGATCATCACCCAATTGGTCTTTCAGACGAGCCAGAATCTCAAAAAGTTCTGTTTTGGGCAACGTCCGCC
>JAUUYW010000307.1 GCA_030590265.1 Candidatus Krumholzibacteriia bacterium | reverse complement strand
GGCCCAATCCCATTGGGAGCAATGGAATCGGGCCATCATTGCGGAAAATGGCGTTTTTACAGCCCTTTTTCACCAATATAACGTTCTGCCTCCATGGCAGCCATGCAACCGGTACCAGCCGAGGTGATCGCTTGCCGATACACGTGATCCTGCACGTCGCCGCAGGCAAACACACCTGGGATTTCCACAGCCGTCACGTTGGGCTGGGTGATGAGGTAGCCATTCTCGTCGGTGGTCAGGACACCTTCTAGGAATTGGGTGTTTGGCACGTGCCCGATGGCGATAAAGCAGCCTGTTACGTCCAGGTCGCGCAGAGTGTCATCCTGAGTGTCTTTTAGTTTGAGACCCTTGAGGTTACCCAGATCGTCGGCCATGTAATGGTCAATGACACTGTTCCACGCGATGTCGATTTTTGGGTGATCAATGGCACGCTGCTGCATGATCTTCGAACCGCGAAGCTCGTCGCGACGGTGAATCAGGGTCACCTTGGAGGCGAAATTGGTCAGGTAAGTGGCTTCTTCGAGGGCTGTGTCGCCGCCACCGACCACGGCAATTTCCTGGTCGCGGAAGAAGAAACCATCGCAGGTGGCGCAGGCGCTCAGGCCTTTGCCCATGAATTTATCCTCATCGGGCAAGCCCAACCAGCGGGCAGTGCTGCCGGTGGCGATGATGATGGTAGGAGCTTCGTAGGTGGCTTTGCTGGTATTGACTTTGTGAATGCCGCCGCTGAAATCCACGCTGATGACAGTCTCGCTGTGAAACTTGGTGCCGAAACGTTCGGCCTGGGCCTTCATTTTCATCATCAGTTCGGGGCCTTCGACTCCGTCGGGGAAGGCTGGGTAGTTTTCCACATCGGTGGTGATGGTGAGCTGGCCACCGGGTTGATCACCTTCGAAGAGGATGTGGGGGATGTTGGCGCGGCCGAGGTAGATGGCCGCAGTGTAGCCGGCAGGGCCGGAGCCGATGACGATGGCTTTGGGAGTTTTGTTTTCGGACATGGGTGGTTTACTCCTGATGAGGTTGGGGGCCGGATGGCAGTTATCCGGTGAGAACGCTTTATTATCAGAGGGAATACTTACGAATTTTTGTGCTGATGTCAACCTGGCTATGGTGGGAAACCAAAATCATTCCCAAATTGCGAATCGTTTGGAGTGTTTCAGCCGCATCTTGATGTCAATTTTAGAGTAATGTTAACTTTGCTTGCCGAGCATCTCAGGGGTTAGCTTCGATATTTCAACTTCATTTTAATGCTTGAAACTGGGCCAAATCCAGAGCCACTAATAAACCACTAAAACCAATATTTCCCCACCAGTTTCCTTGACGAATGGCCATTTAGGTATTAACTATACCAGCTTGCAAAGGAAATCCCGAGAGGTCTGGCTGATATCAGGCGGGTCCGTTGGGTATTTCTGTGCGCTAAATTGTTCAGGCAATATTGTTCAGGCAATTGTTCCGGCATTAGGCCGGGCCCTTTCAAATGAGTTTCTTGGGCTTTCAGCCCATTACCTGCGGAGAAAATGCGATGTACGCCGTAGTCAAGATCAAAAATCAACAGTTCCGGGTAACCCCCGACCTGAGACTTCAGGTGCCCCTGTTCGACATTGAAGTGGGCGAAACCCTGAATTTCGACGAAGTCCTCATGGTTTCCGATGGTGATGATATCAAGGTTGGCAGCCCCACCGTTGATGGCGCCAGCGTCTCCGCCGAGGTTCTGAACCACGGCCGCAGTCGCAAAATCGTCGTTTTCAAGAAAAAACGACGCAAAAACTACCGACGCAAAAACGGTCATCGCCAGCAATTCACCGAGATCAAGATCACCGGCATCAACGGTTAACCAGAGCCTGCGCGCACTGGCGCCGGTCGATACCAAGGAGCAAAACAATGGCTCATAAAAAAGCAGGCGGTTCCACAAGGAACGGACGCGACTCAAACGCCCAAAATCTGGGTGTGAAACGTTACAGTGGTCAGGGTGTCCTGGCCGGCACCATCATTGTTCGCCAGCGTGGTACCAAGGTCCACCCCGGCAAGAACGTGGGCAAGGGCGGAGATGATACTCTGTTCGCACTGGTGGACGGCGTCGTGGAATTCCAGGACTTCCGTGGAAAGAAAAAGCGGGTTGCCGTTGTACCTTTCCAGTAAAGGTTGATTGGTTTCCGGCCCGCCCTTCATTGGGGCGGGCCCTTTTTTTTGGTCGTTTTTGGTAGGAGAAGGGCATCATGAAAGTCCTGGTTGTCATTCCAGCCCGTTACGGTTCCAGTCGGTTTCCGGGCAAGGCGCTGGCCGATCTGGGTGGCAAACCTCTGGTGGTGCGGGTTGTTGAAAAAGCTTCCGGCATGAAGACTGCCGACCACATTATCGTCGCCACCGATGACCAACGCATTTACGATGCCGTCACCAACAATGGTTTTTCCTGTGAAATGACCAGAGATCATGCCACCGGCACCGACCGCATCGGCGAAGTGGCATCCCGGCATGACGCGGACATCATTCTCAATCTGCAGGGCGACGAACCACTTCTGGATCCGGCCATTGCCGATTCTCTTGTGAAATCCATGATTGACAACCCCACGGTAGATATGGCCACCTGCGCCCATGCTTTTGACAATCAAAACCAATGGCAGGATCCCAACACCGTAAAGGTTCTTATCGACCAAAACCACGAGGCGTTGTATTTTTCCAGAGCCATGGTGCCCGGGGCTTTTCCTGGGAAAGCAGGCAGCGATTCAGATGGTTTCCAGTTCGCCCTGCGCCATGTTGGGATATATGCCTTCCGGCGCCAGGCCTTGGAGAAGTTTTTAAGTCTGGACCCAACACCATTGGAAAAAGCGGAAGGCCTGGAGCAGCTTCGTGCCCTGGAAAACGGCATGAGCATCAAGGTGCTGAAAATAGATCAGGCTCCCATTGGCGTTGATACGCCGGCAGACCTGGAGTTAGTGCGGAAAATGTGGCGAGATTAGGGCCTGTCGTCGACAGGTTTCTCAGCTCCCATTCATTCTGACCAATGCCGAGGCAATTCGGCATAGTGGAGAGATCAATGGCCAAATATCTATTCGTCACCGGTGGAGTGGTTTCAGCCTTGGGTAAAGGAATCGCGTCCGCATCCCTGGGCACACTCTTGAAGGCACGTGGCCTGAACGTGGTTCTGCAAAAATTTGATCCCTATCTGAATGTCGATCCCGGCACCATGAGCCCCTTCCAGCACGGTGAAGTTTTTGTTCTCGATGATGGCGCCGAATGTGATCTTGATCTGGGGCACTACGAACGTTTCACTGATACCACCTTGAACAAATACAACAACCTGACTTCAGGCAGAGTGTACGAAACCATCCTCAGCAAGGAACGGCGAGGCGAATACCTGGGCCGCACAGTGCAGGTCATTCCCCACGTGACCGACGAAATCAAACGCCGCATCTCCTTGCCGGCGGACAACGATCCCGATATAGATATTGTGATCACTGAAATTGGCGGCACGGTGGGCGACATCGAGAGTTTGCCTTTTCTCGAAGCCATCCGTCAATTCCGTCTGGAAATGCCTTGGAATGAAACAGCCTCGGTGCATCTGACACTGGTTCCCTATATTCCCACCGCTGGTGAAATTAAAACCAAACCAACCCAGCATTCCGTGCGCGAGCTGCGAGGCATCGGCATCCAGCCGGACTTTCTCATGTGCCGAACCATCAAGCCCATCGGGGAAGAGGCCCGCAGCAAAATTGCCCTCTTTTGCAACCTTCCCAAAGAAAATGTCTTCGACGGCACCGATGCCAAGAGCATTTACGAAGTTCCCTTGAATCTGCACGAGCAAAATTTTGACGGCTTGTTGTGCAAACGATTCAATCTGGAAACCGAAGAACCGGACATGTCGGCCTGGGAGCGCATGGTCAAGGCTATTTTAAACCCGCCGGACACCGTGCGCATCGCCATTGTCGGCAAGTATGTGGAACTGAAGGATGCCTACAAGAGCATCATTGAATCCTTTGTGCATGCCGGCATTCCTAACCACGTGGATGTAGAGCAAGTTTGGGTGGATTCTGAAGATCTGGAAAGCAGCGAAATTGGTGATAGCCGGATGAAGGAAATTTTTGAAGACTGCCACGGCATTCTCATTCCCGGCGGTTTTGGTGATCGGGGTATTGAAGGAAAAATTTGCGCCATTCGTTTTGCCCGTCTGAACAAAATTCCATTCTTCGGGATCTGTCTGGGTTTGCAATGCGCCATGATTGAAATCGGGCGCGATCTGGTGAAACTGGAAAAAGCCTGCAGTTCGGAATTCAATCCAACCGGAGATAACCAGGTCATTCACCTGATGGAAGAACAGAAGAAAATCAAGAACATGGGCGGCACCATGAGGCTGGGATCCTGGCCTTGCACCATCAAACCGGGCAGCCGTGCCTATCACTGTTATGGCGAACTTGAAATC
>JAUUYW010000284.1 GCA_030590265.1 Candidatus Krumholzibacteriia bacterium | reverse complement strand
TGACCCAGTCGTGGGTTAAATTTTCGGTCAAGACAGCTCTAGCTTCATTCGCCAACGGGTGCTCGGGATAGAGGCGCGCGAAACGGGCAAGCAACCAATGGCCGTGGACTGACGAGTGCCAGTCGAAGCAGCCATAAAAGGCAGGATGCAAGGAACGGGGCGTGCCTTGGTCGGCGTCTGATTGCATTGTATGGCCGATTTTGTTGGGATACTCCTGAACGGCGCAGTCGAGAGCCAGCTTCACGAAATGGGCGGCTTGATCGGAAGTGAAGGCCTCGCCATCAGTTGGTGCGGTTGACCTTGGGGTTTTGGTGGATTCTTTTTTCTCGGTTACTTGATCGCCGCAACCGCTAATAATAAACAGAATTCCTAATATGAGAAGAAAAGCCAGTTGACGGCCTCGCATGCGTCCACGGGGAACAACTTTTTTCATCCGGATCCTCCTATTTTTCGAATCCTAGCAGCACTCGCCAGCCGTGCCCATCACTCCCTTCAGCCACCGGATGCGCAAAATACAGCCGCACATTGTTAAACGCTCCCAAACCAGGCATATCAAACCGCTTACCAAATCCAAAACCAACATCCATCCGCCAGCCACGGTCCCCTTCTTCAGGTGCCACTGGCCCCAAAGTCTCCTCTCCCACATCCCAGGTCTTTCCCCAATCCATAAAACCAATGGGCTGAAGCCCCCAGTTTTTCAAAAATGGAATTCTAGCTGCTTGAAACAAATCAAAACCAAATCGAGTATCCAACGAAGCATGAGTCCCGGCATCTCCGGTCAATTCGCCGGCATTGTAACCCCGCAAAGTTCCATAGTCTCCCAACCAGGATTTCCATTGCAACGGCGCAGTGCCATCAAAGCCCCCGTACGATCCTCGCAACAACCACTGGTTGCCAAACCCACCCAGCAAATCCAATTGACCATCCACCTTGATCTCCCGCATGGCTGCTTCGCCGTCCACAACCGGTGTATCACGAAGATCGTGCCAGGTCACTTCGCCATCCAACTGCAAAGGACCCCAATTCCAAGCCGCGCCTGCCAGCACAAAACCGTCGTTGAGATAATCAGCTGTATAATTCCCATCCGGCCTCAGGGACCTTCCAAATAAATTCCAGCTGGTTTGTTGTGACCAGGACCGGTGTTCCGCATAACCGCCGCCTGCGCGGAAAAGCAAACTCCGGGATATGCGCCATTTCAAAACGCCATCCAGGAAACGCTCTTCGTAGTAGTGGTTGGGATCGCTGCCATAGAAGAATGAAGATGCGGATCTTGTGTGCCGACGACCATCACCGGCAAACAAGCCGCTGTCTTTTCGACCTGCCAGTTGCAGCGTCAGCACTTGATATTGCGCACCCAGATACTCATGTCCATCGGACGGGGCATCTTTCAGCTTCCATCGTGAACGCACAAGAGGCAGCCTCACTTCGCCGGCGAAAACGGGTCGTTGGTTGGCAAAAGCATAGCCGGCTGTCAATTTCAATCGAGGGTTGTTCGGACCTTGCTTCTCCAACCTCAGACCAACCCTGGCCACCACTCCCTGGGTTCGATTGTAGCCAGGCGCTACCATGAAATCAGGTTTCAAACGCCACAGGCTGCCTTCTCGCAAATCCTGCATTTGCGTGGATCCTACCCCGGTCAACGAATCGACTTTTGCCGACTCGAGGGTTATCGGTATCGCTTCCGGACTCAATTCGGCTTCCCATTGCTCACCAATTTGTCCCCAATAAGTTGATAGGGAGTCGTTGCTCGCCTCTTCGCTCAGCCAGAATCCTCCCGCCAATTCTTCGGCTGTGAATTCCGAGACACCCGCACCCGGAGCAGTGTCCTCTGGATTGAGCGCCTGGCCGTTGATCACGATATCCCGCAAGCTCACCCGTACTTCGATGTTGTTGGGTATGGGCAGCAAGGGAAGCTCGCGCAGATTGATCAGCATATACACTTCGGTGGGAAACCAGAAATCGCCGAAGCGCTCCTGGCTCATGCGGTACACCGGAATCGATTTCAGGAACATGGGATAAGGAACCGCATCGGTCATCTGGGCTTCAAATTTGCGCACCACCCAGTTGGAATAATCTACCCAGACGGTGCCCTTGGGCAGAGCTTCAAATTTGACTTTGGGCGCAAAGCTGACCTTGTAGATCAGGTTGTTGCCCACCAGTTGACGATCCAGGATGGTGTAATTGTAACGGTGACCACCCTCGGGAGAGAAAGGAGCCGCTATGCTCAGATCATCCTGCATATCCAGGAATTCGGCGGAAACCTCCTCATCGACTTCATCTTCAACCTGCTCGCCATCTTCAAATTCACGGCTGCGTTCCCAAAGCTTGGCCACCTGTGAACCCAACTCACGACTGAAATAATGGCGCAGGGCAAATTCCTGAATCTTGTAGTCGTCCACCTCGGTGCCTGGTTCATCGCGCAACACCTGAGTGATCAGCGTGGTGTATTCATATTCGGCCATCAGGTATTCGTCGCGTTCCGAACGACGGGTGATGGCCTCGATCACTTCGTCCACCGTGACCTCTGGGGCCGAAACCACCACGGTATCGGTGGAATAGGGATCCGTGCCAAGAGTATCAGCTGCCGCTTTTGCGCCCTGGTCCTGGGCCATCGCTGGTGTTGCCAAAAACAAACACAATACCAACCAGGTGGTTTTCATAATTGCTGCCTTATTTACTCTGGTTTTAAAAATAGAAAGACCCCGCCACCATTACAGTTGCGGGGTCCCAATATATCAACCCATGGGCTGATCGCCGGATGTCCAGCTAACCTACCAACGGCCACCGCCGCCGCCGCCGCCGCCACCACCGTAGCCGCCGCCACCGCCGCCGCCGTAGCCACCACGGCCACCGCCGCCACCGCCACCGCGAGGACGATCCTGGGCTTCGTTCACGCGAAGTGCGCGGCCGCCCATTTCTTTACCATCCAGGGCAGAGATCATGCCCTCCAGGGATTCGTCGTCCACTTCGATGAAGCCGAAGCCACGGGGGCGTCCGGTTTCGCGGTCGTTGATCAACGCAACGGAGTGAACCGTGCCGTGTTGGCCGAACAGTTCAGTGATTTCTTCTTCGGTCGCGGTGAAGGGCAGGTTGCCCACATACAATTTCTTCAAGGTCTTTTCTCCAAGTGCCGGCTTGCCGGCTTAACTAAGCGTTCAGAATCGCCGGCTTCTTCCAGCTAAATCCCTCTTCGCTTCAAATTGGTTCGGAAGTCTTCCGGGGTTATCCCTCGACTGTCGAACCCTATTCCCCCGACCATCGGAGGAATCTTGTTGGCCGTTGGATCCTAAAAAATCCAGGGCCGAATTCTATTTAACAAGTTCCTACCTGAAAACTGGCTCCTCGGGTAGGACTTGAACCTACAACATTTCGGTTAACAGCCGAATGCTCTACCATTGAGCTACCGAGGAACCTAATATTCAAATTCTCCACCCAGACCCCAACCCGCACCAATCCGGCACGAGCCATTCCGGCTTGAGCGAGAAGGCAATATATGGCCTATCCTCGGCGGCGTCAAGCAAACCACTCCAATTTCCTACCCAATCCCAACCCCGGATTGTTGGCCCACCACAACAGGCCAACAATCCGGACTCGAATCAAACTCCCCGCCCTCAGCGACGTCGGCAATTTCGGATAACCCCTCTGATTCCAAGGCTTGCTATTGGATTTGGGTTCATTCCTTCTTTCACCGCGTCCGCCAGCGCCATGGCTGTCGATCCGCTGCTTCTACCATCGCAATTCCCGGACCCACAAATCGCCACCAGCCAAATTACCCCAAAACACCCTAATAGCCCGCCTTAAAGCCCTCTAACAGCCGCTCCCTCACGAAAACCCAAACTCCACAAGCCCCAAAAAACGTCCCCTCAACCTGACACTTCCCAACTAACCGTCACTTCAGGTTGTCGGGCTCCGAAAAACCAACAAATATCTCAAGATTTCCAACATTTTGACGAATACAATCAGGCGCCATCACACCACCGTCGCCCCAAGGTGGAAGCAACCGCATCAGACCAGGAATCAACGTGAACCCTGACCACTTGAAAACCAACTGGAATCTCCGGGTATTGCTCACCATTGCAGCTATTTCCCTGACTCCCTTGTTGCTGACAAAAATCGGTCTGAGTTTCGGATCTGCCAGCGTTGGTGGTGCCGGTGCCCATTTTGCCGGTTGGATGGCCAATGGCTACGTGGGCCGAATCGATGTCAACGCGCTTGGGTTGGTCCTCTTGATCGGATCGTTGACCCTGATCTTCCATCGATTACGCCCCAGTCGGCTGGTCTCCCTCCTGGGCATCACCATGGTTTTGGCTGGCTTGGTGGACACCATTCAAATAGCACCCGAGCTGGTCGATCGGGTGGGAAATTCCAACTTCCACACCACCACAGTTTGGGCGGCCCTGCTGAGCCGGCTTGGCTCCGCTTTGATACTCTTCACCGGGTCGGTTGCCCTGTCCCAAGCCCACAAGCCCTGGAAGAATCGCCTTTGTTTTAATCTGGTGATGGTTGGAATTGTTGTCGGTGCCGCCACCTGGACCATGATGGCCTTGGGCACACCCATCACATTTCTGCCTCTCAACACAATCCATTACCTGACCTTCATTCTCTATGGGATGACCGGTTTGGTTCTCAACCGTGTGTTGAGAAAACGTTCGACCACCATTCTTGGACAGCTCACCCTTGCAGCATTGGTTCCACTTTTTGCTGGCCAAATCTGGCTGGCAACTTCCGTCACCACCGTACTCGACCAGGGATTTCACATTGCCGTATTGCTG
>JAUUYW010000009.1 GCA_030590265.1 Candidatus Krumholzibacteriia bacterium | reverse complement strand
GTACTAGCTGGGTGGCCGATTATACAGGCCTTGCCAGTGGCCTGATCTTTGAAGACGTGGCCGGCCTCATCATCGCTCCGCCTCCGCCATCCTACATTCAGGACGGCAACGGCGTTGGCAGTGGTGCTCCCGATGAACTGGGCACCGACATTGCTTATGGCTACAATTGGATTTTCGGTGATACGGCGGCCAACTATGTGACGAATGGTGGCTTCGTCGTCAACAACTACTCCGCAACTTCGGAATTTTCTGTTCACAATGTTACCCAAGACACGTTTTTCAGCACCATTGAAGCAGCTTTGGCGGTTGCTTTGGACAATGATGTCATAACCGTTGAAAATGGCATCTACAACCCGCCCAGCACCTTGACAGTTGATGTATCTTTGACCCTCAGCGGTGAATCTGAAGCCGGGGTCGTTATCAACATTCCCGCAGCCGGGGGCTACGGTTTCTCCGTGGCTGCCAGTAATGTTGTATTGGAAGGTTTTACTCTCGCTGCCGTTGCTGGTAATGAGAATTTCCCCATCCACGCCAGCGGTACTTCCAATACTCCCGATGGTTTCGATTACTTGACGATTCAAAACGTTACCATCAGCGGCGATCATCGTCGCACCGGGTTTGACATTCACGGTTACAACCATGTGGTCCTTTCCCACCTGACGAGCTCCGACGCCTGGGGTGGCAACGGACTTCAGGTTACTGGTTGTGTGGATGTCGACGCGGATAACATCACTGCCCTGAACAACGCCTGGGGATCCATGGCCATCTATTGTTCCGATGTAGTGTATTTAGGTCGGCCCAGCAGTGATGTGGTGGTGGACGGCTCTACTTTGAACTTTGACGGAGCTTTCTTCTCCCAGGATGAGTTTGGCTTTATCAACACCGACATCGTGGTCACGGGTTGGTCGCATGAAGTGAAGAACTCACATTTCCGAGAGGCTTACGGTTACACGGATTCGGAAGGTTATACTTTCTTTGCCCCGGACCAGGCTACTGCCTATGCCATGGCTATGGCCTTTACCGGTTATGAGATGTACTCGGCCATGTACAACACAGTTGCCGCTGTGTGGGAAGTGCTTCCGGGTTTGACCATTCAGGCGGCTATCGATCATGCTGTTGGTGGTGATACCATCGACATCGGTGCCGGTACTTTTGTGGCCTCCGCCCAAATCATCATCAACAAGGACCTGACTCTCTCGGGTGCCGGTGTGGCTTCGACCATCATCGAGCCCGGCTTCAACACCACCAGCGGGTACGTGTCCACCAGCGCCCTCGTGTATGTGGATTACGGTGTCACCGCAATCATCGAGAACCTGGCCATCGACGGAACAGGATTCATGGTGAACCATGCTATCCAATCCCGCGGTGCGAGTCTGGTCTTGCGAGACTGTGAAATCCGGGACATTTATTCCGCAATATACGATGGCCGTGGAGTCGTTTTCCTGACTGGTCTCGGCCTTGTGGAAAACTGCACCATGTCCAACATCCAGCGCATTGGTGTGCATATTCGTGGTGCCGTTGAGCCCACCGCCCCTGTGGTTGCAGTCGATGGACTGACCTACACAGGAAAAGGCATTGGCGATTTCCTGGATTACGGTATCGAGTTCGGCGGCGGTGGTCAGGGTACTGTCACCAATTGCACCATCACCGCTTGCGAAGGTGTGGCCAGCTTGGACGGTTCCGACTCCGCGGGTATTCTGGTGACCGATTATTTCGGCACCTTTACCATCGCCGACATCACCAACTCCATTTTGACCGGCAACAGCACGGGTATGGTGGTGGGTTTTGATGTTGGAGATATCAGTGAAGCGACAATCCATGGTTGCAACATTTCGGGAAACACCACTGCCGGTGTGACCACCACGGGCACCGTTGTGGATGCTCTGGGCAACTGGTGGGGCTCGGCTCTCGGACCTTACCACCCGACCACCAACCCTCTTGGTCTCGGCAACCTGGTTTCGGACAATGTTCTGTTCGATCCCTGGTCCGGCATGGCCGGCGGCGGTATCGTTCCTGTGACCACCGGTCCCTTGAACTGCAGCCAGACCATCACCCTGACCTTCAACTTCACAGCGGATGAATACACACCGGACATGTTCCTTTACAACGCCGTGGTCACCGCCACTGCCGGTCTGGAATTCGGAGCAGTGACTGACCTGCTGCCCTTTGGCACTGACCACAACAACTTCTTCGAAATGTCAACCGGCCCGAACGAGTGGACGATCACAGGCTCAACCGTCGGTGATCCTTCCTATCCGGTGACCGGACCGGGCACGACAGGCCTGTTCACCATTGTCTTCTCTGCCACCGGTGATGTGGTGGGCGATGTGGTCTTCGACAGCCTGACCCTGCGCGACCCCGACAACAACACCATTCCCGTGAATCTCAGCGGAGCCACAATCACCTACGATTGCACGGCTCCTCTGGCTGTGACGGACATCACAGCCGCTCCTCACCACAACCGCATTGGTGTGAATTGGGATCATGATGGTGCCGACGTGGATCATTACGAAGTGTTCTCCGGCTTGTGGCACGACGGCAGTCATGCTTCGGTTTACCCGGAGTACAATGATGTGCCAGGGAACACCATTCCCACCCGTCCTGCCGACTACGCAGCCATTATTGCTGATGCTTTGAACGAGTGGGATGCACTTGGCAACGTTGCGGCTCTGTCGACTGAGCAAGTCTGGGCCGACGCCGAAGATCGTGGTGTCTATTACTACGAAGTGTTCGCCGTTGATGCTGTCGGCAACGCCAGCCCCACATGCGCCACCACAGACCGGGCCACAAACTACTGGTTGGGTGATGTGATGGTTGTTTCAGAGCTCGGCGTAGTGGACATTTATGATATGACGGTCCTGGGTGATGCCTTCGGAGAGTCCGATGGAGATCTCCACTACGATCCCTTCACCGACGTAGGCCCCACGGACGATTGGAGCCGGGTCGGTATCCCCACCACGGACAACAGCATCGATTTTGAAGATCTTATGGTCTTCTCCATGAATTTCGGTGTGGTCTCTGCTACCAACAAAGCCGAAGTGACCATCGCAGGCCAGGCCGATCTATCCTGGGTCCATTATGGTGAAGGAACCTACGCCTTGCGCTTGAACGACGCCACAGGCCTAAAAGGCGTGCACCTTCGTGCTTCCCTGCCAGAAGGCGCCTTGGCCACCGTCACCGCCGGCGACCTTCTGGACCAACAGTCCGAGATGACCTTCCTGCGCAACATCGGCGACAACCTGGATGTGAATCTGGCCATCACCGGCGTAGATAATGGATTTACGGGCCAGGGTGATCTGTTCATCGTCGAAAGCTCGGTCGAGTTGGCCATGGACGACATCGTGATCGAATTGCGCGGCAGCGACAACTCGAACATTGAAGTCAATCTGGACAGCGAATCCGGAACCCTGACACCGCGCGTGTTCGCCCTGAACGCCGCCTATCCAAACCCGTTCAACCCCATGACCAAGATCAGCTTCTCGCTGCCCGAACAGCAGCGGGTGCGTTTGAAGGTTTATGGGCTCGACGGCAAGTTGGTCGCCACCCTGGTCAATGAGACTCGTGGTGCCGGCCTGCACGAAGTGATCTGGAACGGCCAGAACGATTCTGGTCATATTCAGGCTTCGGGATTGTACTTCTACCGTATCGAAGCTGGACCCTACAGCCAGGTGCGGAAGATGACTTTGATGAAGTAAATTGGGATGTTAAGAAGTGGCGGGTGAGGGCGAAATCGCCCGTCACTTCTGGGCTTGAAGGGTACAAAAGGAGGAGATCTATTTCTGGTCATTTGGGGAGTATTCAGGCTTAGGCCAGTCCATTTTTTTTTTACAGGAGGAATGCAATGAAGTTGCGACATGTTCTATTGATTGTCATCATTATGGGCCTTTGGTCCTTAACTGCCATGGCTGCCTCACCGGATCACGGTATTGAAGGCAGTCAGAAACACCAAACTGTCGCACCGCCAAACAAGGCCTTCGGTGACCCAACCGATTTCAAGGCCGCTGCCTTGGCTGGGGCCAATTACCTGCGCTACATGCAGGCAGACTTCACAGAGGACAATGCTGGAAACAATGATCCTGATGCAGACCCGGACAACGGTGGATACGGTTGGCTAACTACCGCTTTCGAGAACACGGGTGCAACCTATGGCAATGCGTGGGGCATCACTGCCAACGGTCTGTACCAGGCCTATTTGCTGGAGCCCAACAACGGAGTTTACATTGCCATGCGAGATGCGGCCAACGGTCTTGTTGCTGCCCCGACTGATGGCGTAACCTCGGCACCGAATATTACTTTCCTGTTGGACTTCGCCAGCCTTCCCGAAATCATTGCAGGCGACGACCCGTTGGCTCTGAGCTCAGCGGATTACCAAACAAAAGCAATAGCTATTTGGGACTACGATCTTGTTAATCGGCCAGTTCCTGGAAATACTTCCATCCTTGATTTTGGTCAATGGGTGATTGACAGCCGTCAACCGTCCTATCCCAACGGGCTGATCGCCTGGGACATGGCCCTTTGGGTGGACGCTCTAATGAAACTGCACGCCAACTTTCCAGCTTATGGCTACGACGCCCTGGCTGCATCCCTGGCGGATGTTTCTTATGGCGACAGTTTCCCTGTGGTTCCCGGCGACGGAATCTTTGAACCGGACGGACACAACAAGGGATACACCATTGATTATAGCAATCCTGAATTCGAAATCTACACCCTGGGTGTATCAGGCCTTATTAGAAGTTTTTCCGCCACAGGCCAACACCTGGACAAGATAACCCGGCTTCAGGATTTGTTGCTTGAGTGCCAGTATGATGACGGTGCATTCAGTTACCAGTATGGCGCCGCGTCCGAAATTGATGACCGGGGTTACCAGGATAGTGCCTACGCAGTGTGGGCATTAAACTTCACAGATGATCCGACAGCGGCTACCACGGCGGCCTTTTACAACGGTGCTGTATGGTTGGGTTCCGTGCAGGAAAACTCGGGTGTAGCCAACACTTCGGGTGGTTTTCTCTATAGTGACCTCTCGCATGTTCCGGAAATCGGTAGTGAGTGCACCGCCGCTTTGGTCATGGCGGCCAACAGCGCCAGCGGCAACATCTCCGCCACTGTTGACGATCCAGTCAACTGCTCCGATACCAACGTCATGACCTTTAATTTAGCTATTGGAGACGCAACTCCATTGGTCATCGGTTTTGAAGTAGTCATCGAAATCACGTCTCCCGCGGGAACCACTGTCGATATCGAAGAAGCGTTGGGCCTGGACGCTGATTTCTTTGATGTAACTGGCGACGGCCCCTATTCGGTAAATGGATCCTTCTTTAGTCCAAACGGCATCAGCGCCGACAACACCGCGCTTTTCACGGTCTCTTTCAGCACCCTGGTTGAGGGCGCGGTCGACGTTGTGGTCGATAGTTACAAACTGCGCGGTCCTGACAACGTCTTTATCTTTGGCGATGTCTCCGGTGCCGGCTTCACGGTCGATTGCACCACGCCTCCGGCCATCACTGGTCTCGTGTCCGCGCCCGGCCACCAAAAAGTTATTCTCGACTGGGCCATGGCCGATGCTTCGGATGTGGACCACTATGAGATCTGGCGTGCCGTGTGGCATACCGGTGATGATGTCACTTCGGCTTATCCCGAATACGACGATGTCAATGTCGACGAACCGGTATGGCCTGTTGACCACGCTGCGGCCGATGCCAGCGCCGAATGGACTCGGATTGATGATGCCGTCCCCGGCACTGCAGTATCCTACGAAGATAATTACGCCCCACGCGGTGTTTATTACTACGAAGTGTACGCTGTGGATGCGGCCGCCAATGTTGGACCAGGGTTTGGTCCCCTGAATCGGTCCACCAACTACTGGTTGGGTGATGTCATAATCAACGGCGCGGTCACCATTCTGGATATGGATGTTCTGGGCAATGCTTTCGGCGAGTCCGAGGGTGATGATTTCTACAACAACAACACCGACGTAGGCCCCACCGACGACTGGAGCCGACTCGGCATCCCCACAACCGACGACAACATCAACTTCGAAGATCTCATGGTCTTCTCCATGAACTTCGGTGTTGTTGAAGCTGCAAAAACCAACAATGACAACATTTCCTCCACCGTGCAACTGGCCTGGATTGAAGCGGCTGAAGGCCAATACGCCCTCCGTCTCGTGGACGGTGTCGGCATCAAGGGTGTGCATGTGCGCGCCAACCTGCCCGAAGGCTCCCTCGGTAGCGTGATCGCAGGTGATCTGCTGGATAATCAGAGCGAAATGACCTTCTTGAAGAACATCGGCAACTCACTGGACGTCAGCGTTGCCGTCATGGGCGTGAACAATGGCTTCTCCGGCAGTGGAGATCTGTTTGTTGTCAACAGCAGTGCCCCCATCGCTCTTGCCAGTCTGACCATTGAGGTTCGTGGTTACGACAACAGCGAAATCCAGGTCAGCCTGGACGAAACCAGCGGCACGATGACACCTCGTGTGTTCGCCTTGAAGGCCAACTACCCCAACCCGTTCAACCCCATGACCAAGATCAGCTTCAGCCTGCCCGAGGCGCAGGATGTGCGTCTGAATGTCTATGGTGTCGACGGTACAAAAGTAGCCACCCTGATCAATGAGACCCGCAGCGCGGGCCTGCACGAAGTCGTCTGGACTGGTCGCAACGATGCGGGCCAATCCGTGGCGTCAGGCATGTACTTCTACCGCATCGAAGCTGGACCCTACAGTCAGGTGCGAAAGATGACCTTGATGAAGTAAAGTAACTCCCGGTGGGAGCAGGTGAAAATATCGGAGATCCACCTGCTCCCGCCACACCCAAGAGAAAACTGAACAGAAGGCCAAATAGAAAGAAAAGAATATGTTGATCCGTAACCTGAAAAACCTGGTCCTGATGGCCATCCTGTTCCTGGTCGTCGCTCCCGCTTCCGCAGAAGTCGCCCTGCGATTCAGCCCGGCCGATACCACGGTTGATGTGGGCTCCATCACCAGATTGTCCGTCGTTTGCGATGACACCCTGGACATCCGGACCATCGAACTCTACGTGGAATTCGACCCCGAAGTTCTGGGTTCTGTTTCCGGCGGACCAGGAACACTCTTCACCGACCCCGGCTTCAATCTTTTTCACGGATTCGAGCTGACCGAAACCAATGTCTGGCATGGCTATTGTGTGGTGATGGGAGCCTACGATTTTGCCGTCTCACCAGGCGAATTGTTCTATTGGGAATTCGAAGGTTTGGCCGATGGCGTTTCGCCCATAACCTCGGTCAGTATCATTCTGGTGGCTCCTGGTTCCATCATCATCCCTGATGTTACTCTTGAGTCCACAACTGTTACCGTTGGAGAGGATCTGAGTGCGGCCCCAAACAATTCATGGCCGGGGCATTCCCTAACTTGTTATCCGAACCCTTTTAATCCTCAAACCAGGATCAGTTTCTCCTTACCCGAAACCCAGCGTGTGCACTTGAATGTTTATGGGATCGATGGTAAGTTGGTAGCAACCCTGGTCGATGAGACCCGCGGTGCAGGTCTGCATGAAGTGATCTGGAATGGACAGAATGATGCCGGTCAGATTCAGGCCTCGGGTCTGTATTTCTACCGCATTGAAGCTGGTTCTTACAGCCAGGTTCGAAAGATGACTTTGATGAAGTAGGTCTTCGTCTCTGGGTGGCGGTGGGTGTTGTGCTTGTTGCCACTTTTTTGTTTATTAATTATCTGGCCCGGTTTGATTCCCGACCCTGGAGGGGGGAAGAAGTCAACCACCACTATTTCGGGTCAACTTGCCACAGAACGGGGGATTGAATGTTATTCTCAAGGGTTAATGCAATAATTTATCTGGTTTTGGTGATGGTTTCATATCCGGTGGGCCTGTCTCATGCGGCAACTTTGACGGTCAATTCTAACGGGACAGCTGATTACCTCACCATTCAGGAAGCCATTGATGAGTCCGTGGATGGAGACACCATAGAGATTGCCTTGGGCCACTATGTCGAGCAACTTGTTTTCGAAAACATGCTGGATGTATCTTTGGTCGGCTCCGGTGTGGGCACCACTTTCCTTGATTCTCCTGACACTCTGCCTCAGTCCATGGACATCAACGGGCATCCTCAATTTCCTGTTATTTTGATTTCCAATTGTGACGGCATCAATTTTTCCAACCTCACGCTCGATGGACGTGATAAAGGCGTAAACAACGTCCCATTTCACGGTTTTGGGTACTTCGATTCCGGTGGAACACTCACAGATGTTCATATTACCAGAATGAGAGAAGACCCAGTCAGTTTCGAGTTGCACGGCAATGGCATGTTTGTGGTGGCCTTCGACGGAGGCCCCCATGAAATGAACTTGAACAATGTCCTGGTGGATGATTTCCAGAAAACTGGCATTCTGTTGCATGGTAATGGTTTAGCATCCACCTCAACTAATGTTGAGGTGATAGGACAGGGTCCTGTCATTGCACCCGTTCAAAATGGCTGGCAGGTATCCGGCCAGGCCCAGTTGACGGCAACGGACTGCAGCGTTTCTGAAATCTCCAATTTGAACGGTGTTTATGTGGCCACGGGAATGCTGGGGTTGACCGATACAAAAATGACCCTGACCAATTGCAATTACGATGCCTGTGATGTGGGTTTGTATGCCATTGCCAACAACACGACTTACACCGGGGGCCTGGTGACTAATCCTGTTCTTAACGGCATTATGGGTAAAAGTTATGCTGCCAAAAGCCAAATGGATGACCAACCGGCCCAACCCCTGGTTGTGGGTAGCGAATCAGCCACTTCCAGCGGTGCCCTGGACCTGACCCTGACCGACATCACCCTCATCGGCATTGAGGTGGGCAACAGTTGGGGCGTTGCTGTTCTTTCGGACAATGAGATTCATGTAGAACTGGACAATGTTGATATCAGCCACTTCGCCATGGGGCTGGTCACCCATGAAGGAGAGGGACTTGGTGTGGTCACAGGCCAGGCCCGCAACTGCAACTTTTTTGACAACCTGCTCTTGTCTGCCTTTTCCACCACCGCAATTCCTTTTGATGCCCGCTTCAACGACTGGGGCGATCCTACCGGACCCTTTCATCCGGATACCAACCCGACAGGTCTGGGTAACCGGGTGTATGATTCTGTACTGTACAGCCCCTTCAATGGTGGGGCGGGTCTGATCATCACACCTGAATTGGCTGGACCAGTGGCTTGCGGTGAGCCGGTGGTGTTTACCGTGTCTTACGTGGCCGGACCAACCACTCCTGACCTTTTCCTGTACAACATTGAAGTGCGAGGGGGCACTGGCCTGGACACCCCGGTTTCCCCGGTTTCGTTCAACCCCTGGGGCGGAACCGAACAGTTCCTGCACTATGACAATGGCGACAACAGCTACACGGTGACCGGATCCACGGTGGGTGGCAATCCGCAACCCCTGGTAGGACCTGGAACCTGGGACTTGTTCACCATCGAAATCAGTGCTTATGCCGACAGTGGTGGATTTGCTTTGCTGGAGGATGTGACCCTGAGGGATCCATCGAATACTACCATTCCCACCACGATCTCCTTCAGCAATCTTTTTGCCGACTGCATGGCCCCGGCAGCAGTCTCCGGCATCACAATTACCCCGCACCACAACCGAATTGCGGTGTCCTGGAGCCACAACGGCCTGGATGTTGATCACTATGAAATCTTTTCGGGTTTGTGGCATGACGGCGCTCATGTTTCGGTCTATCCCGAGTATGATGATGTGGATGGCCACACCATCCCCACCAGACCCGCCGACTACGCCGAAATTCTCGACAATGCTCTGGGTGAATGGCTGCAAATAGGCAATGTTTCAGTTTTGTCCATCGATCAGACCTGGTCGGATTCAAGCAAACGCGGGGTCTATTTCTACGAAGTCTTCGCCGTTGATGCCATGGGAAATGTGAGCCCTGTGGCTGCCGAAAACCATGCTGCAACCAATTATTGGCTAGGCGATTTGGCCAGCCTGGATGGTCACGTGGGTGTGCTCGACATGACGGTTATGGGTGATGCTTTTGGTGAATCCCATGGAGATGAATTCTACAACAATTTCTGTGACATCGGCCCCACGGATTCTTTCAGCCCGAGGGGTGTTCCAACCACCGACAACATCATCGACTTTGAAGACCTCATGCTGATTTCCATGAACTTCGGCATTGTTTCGGATTCCAACAAGAACCAGGACCACCTTTCAGGCATTGCCCACCTTGGCTGGGTTGAAGCCGGCGAAGGCCAGTACGCTTTGCGACTGATCGATGGCGACGGCATCAAAGGTGTGCATGTGCGTGCCAATCTACCCGACGGCATCTTCAGCGTTTCGGCCGGCCAATTGCTGGATGACCAGGACGAGATGACCTTCTTGAAAAACATCGGCCACGGGTTGGACGTCAGTGTGGCGGTCATGGGTCAGGGAAATGGCTTTGACGGCACCGGCGATTTGTTCCTGGTTAGCAGCTTGCAAACCATCGAAGCTTCGAGCTTGGATATCACCGTCCGCGGCCATGACAACAGTGACATTCAGGTCAGTCTGGATGAGACCAGCGGCGCGGTGACCCCTCGAGTGTTTGCTTTGAAGGCCAACTACCCGAACCCGTTCAATCCCCTGACGAAGATCAGCTTCAGCCTGCCTGAGGCGCAGGATGTGCGACTGAATGTCTACGGAATTGACGGCAGCAAGGTGGCAACCCTGATCAATGAAATCCGCAGTGCGGGCCTGCACGAAGTGATCTGGTCTGGCCTTGACGATGCGGGACAAACTGTGGCTTCGGGCACTTATTTTTATCGGATCGAAGCTGGCCCCTACAACCAGGTGCGAAAAATGACCCTGATGAAATGATCCCTGAAAACAGGAAAAAAAGAGGCTCCTTAGGGGGCCTTTTTTTTGACACAGCCAACGAAAATAAACAAACAAAATCAAGAAACCTTGTTGACACACCTGAGGGAATCTGTAACAGTGCCTAAGTCTACCAAGCGCCAGTTTGGTGATTAAGGGGAGGTTGGAAACTACCAAATCATTGTTTTTTGTTGAGCTGAAAGGTCGGCCTGTTTAGGCAAGAGCTTCCTTTTGGTGACAGATTCCGGGGGTCGTTGCTTTTATTTGCCCAAGGGCGAGGGGCAGGGTTGCGATTCCCGGTCCTTTTTTTATTTGTAAAAGTGTGCCGTATGGGCAAATAATGATATTGTGGACTAAGGTTTTCTTTTGGAAAAAACAATTCTCCAGGCGCAATAAAAAGGTAACAATGTCTTTATTTGAAAAAGGAAAAGTCCGAATCGATCTGGATGACCAGGGTTTCATGCTGGATCCCGATCAATGGAACGACAAGGTTGCTCGGGCCCTGGCTCAGGACGAAGGCATCGAAGAACTCACCGATGACCATTGGAAAATCATAGACTACCTGCGAGATTTTCACGAAGAAAAAGAAACCGCCCCAATGATTCGTGTGCTTTGCAGGGAAACCGGTTTCACCTTGATGCGGATTTATGAATTGTATGCCAACGGACCGGCCAAGGGAGCTTGCCGGGTGGCAGGATTGCCCCGACCTGATTCCTGTGTATAAGACTCCAGTGTTCGACGAAGCCTATAGCACCTGACACTCGGGACAAAAACAACTCGACCGTCCGGCTACCCGCAATCCTTCAATTTCACATCCACACACAGCACAGTCTTCCCCTGCTCGCCCATAAACCCGCAACTTCCTGCGGAAATTGCCCGGTTTGCCGTGGAAATTCTTAAAATCCATAAAAGTCGTGCCACCATGTTTGATGGAGTTGCGCAGCACCCGTTTGGCCACGCTCCACACCTCATATAGCTCTTTTTCACTCAGGTCCTGCGGTTTTGCCAAGGGATGAACACCAGCCAAAAACAGCGATTCATCCACATAGATGTTTCCCAGTCCGGCGGCGATTCCCTGATCCAGCAACAAGGCCTTCATGGGAGCTCGACGATAACTGATGCTCTCATGCCAGGCCTTGAACCTCACCTCCAGCATATCCGGCCCCACATGGGCAATGGCCGAAGGATGAATGGCATCATCCACCAGTTCCAACCGGCCGAATTTGCGGATATCCCGGTAGTGCACGGGCAAGCCGTCAAAATCAAAAGTCAGGTGCACGTGCTTGTCGGGAATGTAGTCATCCAGAATAAAAATCTGTCCGGTCATGCGCAGGTGAATCATCAGGTGGGAGTCGGGTCGCTGGCCATGGGAAAAATTGATGATGATGTATTTGCCATGGCGATGAACGCCGTCCAGGGTGCGATCCAAAAGGGCTTTTCGGGTGGCGGCCACGCTTTGACCCAAGATGCCGGAATACAAAACTTTCAAGCCTGTCAGTTTGCGCCCGGTCAGGTGAGCGCGCAAGGCCAGAGCAACGTTTTCAACCTCCGGCAATTCGGGCATGCTACATGCCCCGCGCGTTCTTGACTTCTTCGTAGGCCCCATTGACGGATTTCATTTTGTCTTCGGCAAAAACCTTGAACTCTTCGCCCATGCCCTTGCTGGCCAATACATCGGGATGATACTCCCGGGCCAGTTTGTGGTAGGCCTTTTTGACTTCACTGTCGGTGGCCGATTCGGTGACTCCCAATACGGAGTACGATGCGCCCAGGTTGTGGCCGGGATTGAACATGGCGGCGGCGGCTTCATAATCAGAAGCCCTCAGGCCCATGCTCGAAGCAATGCTGCGGATCATTCTTTCTTCGGCAGGATGGAAATGCCCATCGGCCATGGCGATCATCAACAACAGGGAAATCAGGTCCCGCAAGCGGTCTTGACGGTGTCCCATGAGCCGGCGAATCTGTCCGGCAAATTCTTCGGCGGGGATATCGGAGTCGCGGGCTTCGTTGAAAATCCGGGCGGCAACCTGACGCTCCACTTTGTCCATGCGCAGGTTGTTGCGCAGGAAATCGTCGAATGTTTTGACCTCAATGGGAGTAACTTTGCCGTCGGCCTTGGCCACTTTTGCCGCCAGGCTGATCATGGCCAGCATAAAGGTTTGTTGGTCCTGCAGGGGTGAATAACCCGTGGTTCGGTCACCTGTTGCACCATAGGGAGAACGGGCACCAGGATGCACTTTTCCGGCCTGGATGTTGATGTTTGAGCCCAGGGCTCCGCCAATGATGGCCCCAATGGGTCCTCCCACGAGCATACCCAGGCCACCGCCGATAATCGTTCCCAGCAATCCCATAATTCCCTGCTTTCAGTGTTAGGTCGAGTATCCAAGAATACGCCTATGAACAAAAAGACGCCAAGGATACCTCTGGAACTAAAGAAATATTCAAGTCCAAAGGCAGTTTGCCGAAGAAATGACCGTCAGGAGGTGGGTTCAAGTGACTCACCTGATGTGGAGTTGAATCATTTGGAGTGAAACAATGCATGTTCTAGTGGTTGAAGACGATTTTATCAGTCGCCGACTCCTTTGTCGGTACCTGGAACCTTTTGCTGAATGCGATGTGGCCGTCAGTGGTGAAGAAGCCGTGGAGGCCGTCAAGGAGACCATTGAACGGGGCAGCCTCTATGATCTTATCTGCCTGGATATCATGATGCCCGGCATGAACGGCCAGGAAACCCTCTTGCTGATCCGACAATACGAAGAACAGAACAACATATCCCTGGGCCAGGGGTCCCGAATCATCATGACCACGAGCCTTGAAGACCACAAGAGCATCCGGGAAGCCTTCGCGGCCACCGCCGACGGCTATGTGGTCAAACCCGTGGAAAAAAAGAAATTCCTGTCAACGCTGAGTGATATTGGCCTGGCCTTTGAAATTCCTCTTTAGGAAGGTATTCCGTTAAATGTCCACCAATACAATAACTGCCCCTTCTGTGGGATCTGTTGGGGCCCGAATTTCAGACCAGGAATTTGGCGCCATCCGCAAGCTTGTTTATGACAAGTTTGGCATCAACCTGACTGATCAGAAGAAAACCCTGGTGGTTGGGCGTTTGCAGAAGGTCCTGCGCGAAAGAAATTTTGCGACTTTCAAGGAATACTTCAACTGGCTAACCA
Source organism: Candidatus Krumholzibacteriia bacterium (assembly GCA_030590265.1). GTDB lineage: Bacteria > Krumholzibacteriota > Krumholzibacteriia > LZORAL124-64-63 > LZORAL124-64-63 > LZORAL124-64-63. The sequence goes on along the minus strand of JAUUYW010000009.1, from coordinate 9,420 downwards.
CGGAAAAATCGGGCGAAGGTCTGGATGAGTTGGCCAATCGAATTTCCACCAACCATACCTTCTTCAACCGGGAGAAAGCCCATTTTGAATTCTTTTCGAAAACCGCTCTGCCGGATCTGATGGCCCGTCGCCAGCAATTGAATCAAACGGAGATGAGGATTTGGTGTGCTGGCTGTTCTTCAGGTGAGGAACCCTACACGTTGATGATGCTCATGATGGAGCATTTTGGCAGCGCCCTGAATCAATGGAATCCCATGCTGCTGGCAACGGATATTTCCGCCACTGCCTTGAAGACAGCCATGGCCGGCGTGTATCCCACAGACAAGGTGGAGCAACTGCCGGTGGCCCTGAGGAACAAGTATTTCCAAAAGCAACCCGACGGCACCATGGTGGTGAAGGATGTGGTCCGGAAAAGGATTTTCTTCCGACGCCACAACTTGATGGACGCGACATTTCCCTTCAAAAAACAATTCGATACGGTCTTCTGCCGCAACGTGATGATCTATTTCGATCGGGAAACCCGCAACACCCTGGTGGCCAAATACCACAAGCACACGGCTGAGGGCGGGTACTTGTTCATTGGCCATTCCGAAACCCTGGGTCGGGATGACAGCCAGTACAAATATGTCATGCCTGCGGTCTACAGAAAGTAAACTCGGTGGGGATGGTTTTTGGATTTTGACGATCACAACAAGTTTGGGGAGAAACTAATGTTGAAGATCCTTATAGTCGATGATGACCCTGTGATGCGGAGGCTTTTGGCCAAAGCCATCGCCCCCTTGGAGCTGACTGCATTTTTTGCCAGTGATGGTCTTCACGCCCTGGATGCCCTGCGCTGCAACCAGGATTTTGATCTGATGATCACGGACATCAGCATGCCTTTGCTGGACGGTCGTCTGTTGATCTACACCGTAAAAAACGATCCCCAACTGAAGGACATTCCTATCCTCATCATGAGTGGCGTGGTAGGCATGGGCGAGATCGCCGATCTGTTGGATCTCGGTGCCGCCAAATTCATTCCCAAACCCTTCAATATGCAAACACTGCGTGAAGATGTGATGAGCACCTTGGGATACGTTCCAGCGGACTGCCAGACTTCTTTGTAGACCGCGGGTAGCCCGGCTGCGGAGGTTCTGCATGGTGTCTCTTACCAAATTCTCCCTGTCGAGATGGACCGTGGTTGGCAAGGGACCTAACTTGCCTTAAAGTTCCCCTGTTGAAACCAATTTGATTTTTTCCTGAAAGGTGGCTGCCCTCATGGACCGCTCCGAAGTCGACCACAAATACAAATGGCAACTGGATCTTATTTTCCCGGATTGGGAAAGCTGGGAGAAAGCCTTTGCCCAGCTGGAAGCTGATTTGCCCGAACTTTCGGCTCGTCAGGGCACCCTGGATCAATCGGGCCGGGTTCTTTTGGAAACCATCGAAGCCGTGCACACCTCCCAGCGCCTCCTGGAAAAGACCTTTGTCTTTGCCGGCATGAAAAGCGACGAAGACACCCGCATCGGCGAGAACACCGGTCGTAAGGGTCGAATCGGCAGCCTGGCGGTGGGGTTCAGCGAGGCGGTCAGTTGGTTCGAATCAGAGTTGTTGGCAATGGAGCCCGAGCGCCTGACAGAATTGATGGCCGAGGAGCCGGGTCTGAGCATTTATGACCATTTCATTCACAACATTCAGCGCGCTCGTGAGCATACTTTGCCTGCGGAGCAGGAAGCCCTTTTGGCTGGCGCGGGGCTGATGGCCAGAGGCGCATCCCAGGTTTTTAACGCCTTCGACAACGCCGATTTGGAGTTGGGCCAGATTGAAGACGAGGACGGAAATCTTGTCACCCTGACCAAAGGGCGTTACTACAAATTTCAAAAAGGCACCAACCGCAAGGTGCGCCAGGAGTCTTATGAGTCCTTTCTGGGCGCCTACGGCAAGATGAAGAACACCTTGGCAGCCAACATGGATGCCAACATCAAAAACCATGTCTTTTTTGCCCGGACCAGACGATACGAAGGCACTCTTGAGGCCAGCCTGCATCCTGATGGAGTTCCCCCCAAGGTTTTTCACAGCCTCATTGAGACGGTTTCCGAAAACACCAAAACCCTGCATCGCTACACGGCCCTGAAAAAACGCGTGCTCAAGCTGGATGAATTGCACGAGTACGATTTGTCGGTTCCCATGTTTCCTGAAGGGGAATTCACCTTCGAGTACGATGAAGCCTGCGAAGTGGTTTTGAAGGCGTTTGCTCCCCTGGGTGCCGATTATGTGCGGGAAGTGGAGAAAGGCATCAATGGTGGTTGGATTGACGTGCACGAAACGGCCGGCAAACGCAGCGGCGGCTACAGCAATGGAGTTTATGATACACAACCCTACATTTTGCTGAACTGGGCCCACCAGCTGGGTGATACCTTTACTTTTGCTCACGAGCTGGGCCACTCCATGCATTCGTGGCTGGCAGTCAAAAACCAACCGTTTGTTTATGGCAGTTACCCTATTTTCACGGCGGAAGTTGCCTCCACATTCAACGAATTGTTGCTGATGGATCACCTGCTGAAATCCAGCGATGATCGCGCCCGTAAACTCTTCCTGTTGGACCACCATCTGGCCCAGATCAACAACACCGTCTTCCGGCAAACCATGTTTGCAGAATTCGAATACCGTATTCACCGCCTGGGTGAAGTGGGGGAAACCCTCACCGCCGATGCCCTCGGTGAACTGTATCAGGAAATCCTTGTAAAATACTGGGGCCCCAAGGCTGTTTTTAATCCTGATCTGAGCCCCTTGACCTGGTCCCGAATTCCCCACTTCTTCTATAACTACTACGTGTACCAATATGCCACTGCCTACTCGGCGGCTGTGGCCCTTTCGCGCAAGGTTTTGGCCGGTGATGAAAATGATCGGGAACAGTACCTGGACATTTTGCGTTCCGGGTGTAGCAGATATCCCGTGGAAACGGTGGGTCTCGGCGGAGTAGATATGGCCAGCAGCGGCCCCATGCAGGATGTTGTGGCACTGTTCGATTCTCTAATGGATCAAGTTGAAGGCCTTTTGGACTGAATAATGAGTCAGGAAAATGGAGCGATCATGAAACGTTTGCTGTTGATAGGTCTTCTTTTGCCCACAGTGGCTTTGGCCCAGGTCAAAGACCCGGTGCTTGAGGGTTCGCCGGACAATCCGACCACCCTCAATGAAGGCCCGGTTTCACACTCTTCGGTGAGGGGCGATTTCCGGGTCGTTTTTCCCCCAGGCTGTGCCAAGCTCGTCACCAAAGTACCCCAGGAAGAGGCTTCCACCGAGGATGATTATCCCGCAGTGGCCGTCACCCTGACTTTTTGTGATCGTTATCAGGAAAAGGGCGAAGGCTGCTCGGTTTCTTCCTTTTTCAATGTCCTGGGGAAAGACGGTGGCGCTCCTGGTTCCGAACAGGTTATAGAACGGGTGGTCCGCTTTTTGAAGACCATGAATGCGACGATCAACCATGAAACTCCCATCAGCAAAGAGCTGCCCGATGGATCCATCATTGAAGGCATTGATTTGCTTGCTTCTGATGCGTCGGGAGTGGGCCAAGCCTGGGTGCGAGGTCTGCTTTACCAGGGTGATATCTATGTGATGGCAGCCTGGAAAAATACTGGAAAGCTTTGGGATGATCCCGATTTCCAAAACTTCTTCAACTCCTTTCAGCCCGGCGCCTCCGATTGACAACAGCTTTGGCGTCGAGATGGGAAAAGCAATGATCAGGAATTCGATTCCAGGGGTTTTGCTTCTGGTGCTGCTTCTGGGCGCAGGAACAGTGTGGGCTCAGGATAAGGATGCAGGCAAAGCGGCTGCAGAAAGCAATACTCGCGAGGCCTTGCAAAACAGGCTGTTGACCCAGCAGGAACTAGACCAGTGGTCGGCTGAGAAATCCGAACTGGTAGGACGTTTGCGGTCGGCCCGGGCTGCGGTGAATTGGCTGAATGAAAGAAAGCTGGCCGAGAGCGCCAGGGTTGAGTCCCTCGATGGGCGTCTCCATGAACTGAACCGTCGCCTGGCAGAGTCCGATCGTCTTGAGAGTAGCATGCAGGATTCTTTGCTGGTGATTCTCCGGCGGGTCGAAGAATCCCGAAACCTTGGTTTGCCTTTTCTCCCCGAAGAACGAGACCAACGTCTGGCCATGGTCGCCGGCGAACTGGCCCGTCCCGATTTCACGGCAGCGGAAAAGCTGCGACGGGTGCTGGAAGTTTTGCAGGTGGAAGCCGATTACGCCAACAGTGTCGAGGTTTATCAAGGGCACATCAATGTTGATGACCAGGGATTGTACGCGGACATTCTGCGCATCGGTCGAGTGGCTCTTTTCTGGCAGACACCGGATGGCGAGCGGGTGGGATGGTTTGATCAGGCTTTGGGTCAGTGGACGGATCTTCCCGCGAAGGAAAAACGAAACATCGGTCGGGCCATTGAGATGGCCACTCGCATGCGTCCAGTGGAATTGATCGACTTGCCTATAGGTCGGATTTCGCCCACCGGGCAAACTTCACCCACTGGGCAGACCTCGCCCACCGGTCAGACTGGAGGGAGCGAATAATGAAATTGCGTTCCCCCTATTTCCTCGTTGCTTGCGCCGCCCTGCTGATCTTTGTTGTTGTGGCCACGACGTCCCCTGCCGGTGATATCCGCCAGGCGGTTCAAAAAGCCGATGCCGATCGCGCCGCTTCGGTGACCGAAGCCCAACAGGCGGAAGCCGACATTATTGCTGATCGGGACAAACTGATGGCTGAAGTTTTGCGTCTGGAAAAAGAACAGGCCGACCTGGAGGCGGATCTGGAAAGGCTGGGTCAGCGTCTGGTTGAAGGCAACATCGAACGGGAAAAACTGGAGCAAAAGTGGTCCACCCGCGAGCTGGGCTTCCGCGAAATCAGCGGCAACGTGCGGGTGGCTGCCAGGGATCTGGAATCCCTGCTGAAAGCATCCCCTCTGAGTGGCGGCCAGGATTGGCGCTTTGAAGCCATCAGCCCTTTGCTCAATACGGGTTATTTCCCGGACATCGATGACATCACCGGCATGGCCAATGTATTCTTTGATGAGATACAACGCGGGGGCGAGGTATCACTGGAAGAAGCAACTTTTGTAGGCCGCGATGGTGAACCGACCACTGGTCGCATTTATCACCTGGGAAAATTCACCACCATTTATCAGACTTCCGAAGAAATCGGATTTCTCAACTGGTCTCCCGATGGCCGCCGGTTTTTTGCTCTTGGCGAATTGCCGCCACGCCGGGTGACCAAATCCATTGAGGCCTATTTGTCCGGTGATTCGGATCGTGCTCCGGTGGATATGAGCAATGGCGCCGCCTTGCGTCAGCTCACCCAGGGAGCCAGTCTGAAGGACCAGTTGCTGGCGGGTGGCCCGGTGGTTTGGCCCATTCTGTTTATTGCCCTGGTGGCGTTGCTTTTGGTCATCTACAAATCCATCTATCTGCACCGCCTGCATGGCAATACGGATCGCATCATGGGTGAGGTGAACGAGTTGGCCAACCAGGGAGACTGGGCCGGCTGTGAAGGAGTGGTGAATCGCCACAAAGGTCAAAAATGGCCGGTGGTGCGCATGTTGAAAGCCGGCCTGGCGGCCAGGGATGAGAAGCGAGAAACCCTGGAGAGCGTTTTGCAGGAAGCCATCCTGCGTGAATTACCCCAGGTGCAGCGCGGCATCGCGGTTTTGGCCGTCCTGGGGGCAGTGGCCCCATTGCTGGGCTTGTTGGGCACGGTGACTGGCATGATCGATACCTTCCGAATCATCACCCTGTTCGGGACCAGCGATCCCAAACTCATGTCCGGCGGCATCAGCGAAGCGTTGGTGACCACCGAAGTGGGTTTGGTGGTGGCCATTCCCATCATGCTGTTGCACACGTTGCTGGCTCGACGCAGCGACCATCTGATTGGCGACATGGAAGAAAAGGCCGTCCAGCTGACCAATATCATTGAAAAACGTAAACTGATCACTTCCGGGACGGAAAACCGGTGATGGATCTCTATTGGCAGACTGTGGATTATTTCGGCCAGGGCGGATGGATCATGGGTCCTTTGTTGGCTGTTTCGATAGCCATGTGGGCCATGATCGTGGACCGTTTGGGAGAATTTCGCCGGCTTTCGGGCGGGACTTTAAACCAAATTCTGGAAGACGAGTTTCTGCGAAAGCATTCGGGCCATGCACCTTTGGATCGGGAAATTCTGCAGGAGGTGGCTTTGCAGTTGCACCGTCGTTTGGATCATCGCCTGGCCTTGATCAGTGTATTGACGGCTATCGCTCCGCTGCTTGGTTTGCTGGGAACAGTGCTGGGCATGATTGAAACTTTCGATGTGATTTCCCTGTTTGGCACCGGCAACGCCCGGGCCATGGCAGGGGGTATTTCGGTGGCCTTGATCACCACTCAAACAGGTTTGTTGGTGGCAATTCCCGGTATGCTGATGAGCAATGGTTTGGGCCGCATGTCGCTCAATCTAAAAACAAGCTTGGCTGAATCCGTAGCCACCATGTCCGGGAAAATCAGCAGTGGAAATCTGAAAGTGGGAGCTCCTTCGTGATCAACGTTCGCAATACTCTGCGCGGCGGTTCCGGCAACGTCGACATCAACATGGGACCATTGGTGGATATGGTCTTTTTGTTGCTGATTTTCTTTGTGGTGACCACGAGCTTCGTCAAGGAAACGGGCATTGATGTGCAGCGTTCCACCGCGGCCACCGCCGAAGTGAAGGACCGCGGCAACATCATGCTGGGCTTGAGTGCCGACGGCATCGTTTATTATGAAGGCAAACGCATCGATGTGCGCAGCGTTCGCGCCCACATGGAACGGGCCCTGGCCGAAGATCCGGATAGCGGCGTGGTTCTGGTTGCGGACAAGGATTGCCCCACCGGTGTGGTGGTTCAGGCCATGGACCAGTGCCGTCTTGCGGGAGCCAAAAACGTGAGTTTGGCGGCCAAGAGGCTGGAAAACGAATGAATTTGCGCGGTGGCATGCGTTTGTCGGTTGTGCTGGTGGTGGCTCTCCTGCTGAACGCCGGGTTGTTGGTTACGGCGGCCCTGATGGCTTCGGAGCGCCCCTTGAACCAGGACATCAGCGAGCCCATGGCCGTCAGTGTGATCAAAATGAAGGACACCGCACCACCACCTCCGGAACCTGAACACGAGATCATCGAACCCGAAGAAAAACCTCAGTTGGATTTCATGCCCGAATTGGCGAGCCCGAGTTTGTCGGGACCCAACCCCATGGATATTCAGATTTCTCTGGACCCGGCTTTGTTTTCGGGTGGGCCGACCCGTGGGGATTTCATCTTCAATGGTGATGATTTGGACCAACCTCCCCGTCAGATTTTTCGTGAGCAGCCCAATTATCCTTACCGGGCACGTCAGCGGGGAATTGAAGGTGAAGTGAAAGTGAAATTACTGGTGCGACCCGACGGCACGGTGGCCAGTGTAACCATTCTGGAATCGCGACCCGAGGGTTTGTTCGATGCCGCGGTGAAAAAAGCAGTGCCCAAATGGAAATTCACACCGGGCCGCATTGACGGCAAGGCAGTGCCTTCCTGGGTTGTGACCAATGTTACTTTTGTTCTGACCAAATAGGGGAGACTTGAGTGGGGCGGAAGTTTACAGGCTGGAATTCGCAGGAGACTCCCATGGGAATGTCGGTGGTTTTTGGGGTGTGCCTGTTGCTGTTGGTCTGGGGAAATGCAGAAGCTGCCCCAGTGAATGCCGCATCCTTGGCAGATCGCGTCAATCTCCAAAACTCTATCGAAGCCGGCGACGGACTTAGCTCCCGGGCTCGAAAAGCGCTGTTCTCCAGCCGCAGCAAACAGGACAAGGGCGAATTCGGCGCAGCAGCGGCAGTGATGGGCAAGTGGGTTTCCGAACATCCGGATGATCCTCATCATCTCCTCTATTTCAATTGGGCAGTGAGCCAGCTGAGCCTCGACCAGTCGGCCGAAGCCATGGCCAACCTGGAGCAGGCCGTGACTTTGGAACCACAATTTGCCCGAGCCTGGCTGCGTTTAGGCGAGGCTGCCTACGACTTGCAAAAATACGCGCGCGCAGCCGAGGCATTTTCCCAGGGGTATGATTTGATGCCCGATCCCAAACCAGAAATATTGTATTATTCGGGAGTAGCCTGGTTGCTGGCTGACCAGGGTCAACAATCCATGGAGATTTTGGCCGCACTGCTCAAAGAATACCGCAGTGCCGCCACCCTGGACTGGTATCAGGCCCTGGTTGCGGCGGCCGTCGAGGCCGACAATGCTGCCGCCGCCTGGCCTTGGCTGGAAAACGGTCTGGTAGATTTCGAGTCTGATCCCCAGGCTTGGTTCATGGCCTATCAACTGGCTGCCGCCGAAGAGGATTACGAAAGGTCAGCGGTGATGCTGACGGTGGTTGGCTATTTGCGCCCGTTGAATCGCAACGAGTTTCTGCAGTTGGGTGATTTGTACGCGGCCAGTGGAGTCCCGCTTCAGGCTGCCCGGTATTACCAACAGGCTGTGGAATATCCCGAGACTGCTCCCAACCCGGATGATTTTGTCAGGTTGGCCTCGGCCTGGATGGCTGCCCACCGATTGCCAGAAGCCCGCCAGGTTATCGATCGCGGTGTGGCTGCAGGTGAAACGGTTCGACTGTTGGCCCTGTTGGGCGATTTGAACTATTCCGAAGAAAAATACAAAGCCGCCCGCCTGGCTTTCAGCCGATGTGTTAAACTTGATGCGCAATACGCCCGGGGTTGGCTGATGGGTGGATATTGCAGCCTGGAGTTGGGGGAAAATGCGGAAGCCCGCAAGAGTTTGCAAAGGGCCGCCAAATTTGCCGGGCAGGAAAAGTTAGCCAGAGATTTGTTGAAGAGGATACCTTGATTGACCATTTTTGACATTGAATAGGGGGAACTATGTTATTGACCACACCTCGTTCTGCAGCACCCAGTCTCAATTCAGCACCCGGCTTCAATTCGGCCCTCAGTCTTTTTTCAGCCCTAAGTCTTTATTTAGCCCTCGGCTTTCTGCTTCTTTCTATTTGCTGGGCAACCCTGGTTTTTGCCCAAGCCGATACCACATCGGCAGATGGGACCATGCCCGAAGGTGAGGTCACACCCACAGATGAAGTCACCTCCGAAAAAATCATCACCGAAAAGGTAACCATCTTCGAAGATGTCACCCTGGTCAAGCGCGATGGATGGACCTTCAAACACGTCACTTTATCAACTGGTCCAGACGACTACACCATCAACATGACGCGAAGCGATGGTGCCATCATGGAAGTGTCCCGAAACCAAATTCATCACATAGAAGACAACCAGGGCAATGATATCACGGATTTACTTTTTCCCAATTACAGTCCTTTGCCAAACTCTTCGAATCAGCCACCACCTTCCAGTGTAGCCCGCCCCACCTACGATGAATTTGGAACAGGGGGCGACCC
>JAUUYW010000010.1 GCA_030590265.1 Candidatus Krumholzibacteriia bacterium | reverse complement strand
CCGACTCCAGCAATCAGTATCAGAAATTCCCCACTTACTTCCAATATATTTCTGCGCAGCGGAGGTTGTTGCGATGAGTTCAAGATTGATTTCCCCAATAACATTTTTGATTGTCCTGGTCTTGATGTGTCAGGCCGTCTGGGCGGATGTAATAACGCCTGGCCTTCAAGAGCAAATGGGATCGCTCCGGAGCCAGGAGACGATTTCCTTCTTGGTTGTCATGTCTGAAACCAGCGACATCGCGAGCCTCGATGCACAACTCCATGAGCAGAAGGTCAACCGGCGGGATCGGCATGAGATTGTCGTTTCTTTGCTTCAGGAAACAGCCAGAACTACCCAAAAAGACTTCATTGTCTACCTGGATAATATGAAAAGCCAGGGTCTGGTGAAATCCTACGCTCCTCACTGGCTGATTAATGCGGTGGTGGTCAACGGCAGCCGGGAAGCCATCCTGGATATCAGCCACCGGAAAGACGTGGGGCGGATCGAGTGTGACCTCAAGGTAACCATGGTCAGGGAAGTCTATGAAACAAAACGGCCAACAGAGAAATTATCCAGAGACATCACGCCGGGCCTGATTTCCATCGGTGCTGATAGGGTTTGGAATGAATTTGGTATTGACGGAACCGGGACCCTGGTAGGCAATATTGATACGGGTGTCGATGGTAATCATCCCGCCCTGGCTCAACGCTGGCGGGGAAATTTTGCCCCAGCTAGTGAGTGTTGGTATGACGCTGCTGAAATGGGCAGTCCTGATTTTCCCGTCGATGCACGCGAACACGGAACCCATACCATGGGAACCATGACCGGCCAGGCCCCGGGAGAAAGCATTGGAGTTGCCCCGGGCGCCCTTTGGATTGCGGCCAACGCCATCGTTCTCTCTGTTGGCGAAGTGCTGGACAACGCCATCTTGTCTTCCCTGGAATTCATGGCTGATCCGGACAAAGATCCCACCACCATCGAAGATGTTCCAGTGGTTGTGAGCAACAGCTGGGGTGTCAATGAGAGCTATGCCGGGTATTTTGATTGCGACAGCCGTTGGTGGGATGCCATCGACAACTGTGAAGCTGCCGGGGTCCTTTTGGTCTGGGCCGCTGGCAATGAAGGACAGAGCTTCGGTACCATGAGGTCTCCTGCCGATCGTGCCACCAACCCATACAACTGTTTCAGTGTTGGTGCCACAAACACCGCTGATCCTCCGGAAATGGCTGGGTTCTCCTCAAGTGGCCCCAGTGGTTGTGGTGGAGCCTTTGCTATTAAACCAGAAGTCAGTGCCCCTGGTCTTTCTATCCGAAGTTCTGTTCCTGGTGGTGGCTATGATAATATGAGTGGAACGTCCATGGCTACTCCTCATGTGGCAGGAATTGTAGCCCTGATGAACCAGGCAAATCCTGATCTGGATGTCACCAGTATCAAACAGATCCTGATGGAGACGGCAACCGATATGGGTGCCCCCGGTGAAGACAACAATTCGGGCTATGGCCTTGTGAATGCCTATACTGCGGTGAATCTTGCACTTGAAGGGTCTGGAACGGTCATTTTCACTGTTCTCGACGGCGAAACCGGTTTGCCTCAATCAGGGGCCCGATTGACCGTTGAAAATTTCAATACTTCCAAATTCACCGATGAAAATGGCCAAGCCATGTTCTTCCTGGCAGCCGGAGAGCATTCCTGTAGCATTGAAAAATTTGGCTACTATGATACTACGAAAATGTTCACCATCGAAGTTAGTGAGGAACTCCTGGTTACCACTCTGTTGGATCCGTTGCCCTCTTTTTTGGTGAGCGGGCAGGTCAGGGCAACCAATGGTGGCCTGGCACCTGGGGCAACCATAGCTTTTGTCGGCACTCCCCTGGAAATTGTCCAGGTTGATGATTTTGGCCATTTTGAAACAAATGTTCCCATAGGTTTTGATTACCAAATGCACGCCATGGCACCGTCATTCAATACGCTGGACCAATTCGTTGACATTCAAAGTGATCTTGCCTTGGACTTCAATCTGTCTCCCTTGAGTGTTGAGGACTTTGAAACTGGTGATTTTTCACTGCTGAGTTGGCAGTTGGATGGGAGTTCCGATTGGTGGGTGGACTCTGCTGATGGCGTTTTGGGTAATTTCAGTGCCTCTTCGGGTCTCGGAAATGGCGGATTTACTGTTACTTCAAGGATGTTCATCACTGTGGAAGTCCTGGAGGGGGATGTCGAATTTGAGGTAAAGGTGCTCACTGACCCGGCTTATGCATCATTGTCCTTTTATATCGATGATGCCTGGCAAGGCAATTGGTTTGGAGATGTTCCCTGGACCCATGTCAGCTATCCTGTCTCAGCTGGCGTCCATACCTTCAAGTGGTTGTATGGTTCTCAACTTTTTACTGGTCGAACCTGGATCGACAATGTGGTCCTTCCTTTCGGTCCTACCGAGCCCGCTCCCAGGATTGCCTTGGGTTCTTCAGCCATCGAAGTTGCCCTCGGTGCCGATGATTCAACAACTGATTCGCTGCTGATCCGGAACGCAGGTGGGCTGGACCTGGATTTCCAGCTGTCATGGCAGGATATGGACTGGTTCAACACTCAACCGTCTGTTGGCGCAGTAACCGCTTATGATTCGTTGACTGTGGCCCTGGGTTTTTCCTCCCAGGGATTGAGTTCAGGAACCTATTCGGGTGACCTGATCATCGGCTCCAACGATCCCGGCAACCTGGAAACCGTGGTTCCGATAACCATGATTGTGACGGGAGTCAGTGGAGTGGGCGACAACGTACCGATGCCTCTGGCATTGTCCAACGCGCCAAATCCTTTCAATCCCATGACCAGGCTGCATTTCTCCCTACCCCAGGATTCCCGAGTGGAGTTGGTCATTTATGATTTGGCGGGACGCAAGGTGCGGACACTCGTATCAGGCCATTTGGCGGCAGGACCACACGAGATTCTCTGGCAAGGGATCAATGACAATGATGCCGGTGTAGCCTCGGGAACCTACCTGGCCCGGTTGCGGGCGGGTGGAGATCAGCGCATAATCAAGCTGTCCCTGACCCGCTGATTGCTTTGGTCATTATTTGAAGATCGGTTTCATCCTCCCGCGCTCAGCTTTGGCAGCGGGGTGATGTTTTTTTTGCAGGATTCGATCAAATTGTGCTCCTGGTACTCTCGAAATATTCTTTATTGGCCATTGTTTAAGAGTGAACTTTTCCAGGAGTTGTTAGATTATCCCTGGAAAATCCGATTCTCAGAAATATACAGATATCAATTATAAAAAGATAAGGAATAATGCTAGACAATTGGCCCGATGACATGTAAAATTGATGTCTTGAGTGGCTGTTATTCAATAATGGCCCCCATCCAAGCCAATTATAGGTTTTTATATTCATTTCCAAAAACTGAAAAAAATTCAATATTGGCCAACAAAGGACAGAAATTGACCGACTGCAAGTAGCATTGCTCAAATAAAATTGGTTATAATTCTCCCACGGTTACCGCCGGATTTGTTTTCCGCGGTTTTCCGGAGAAGAAATTCCGGTGAATAAGAGCTGGGGGTGATCCCCGGCGCAACTCGCCACAAAACCAGCTGCTTCCATGGGAGAAGCAAACAAGGAGAAATTGTAATGCGGAAATCAGTTATTGCTCTCTTTTTAATCGTGATGATTGCCCTGCCTACCCTGGCATTGGCTGATACCCAGGTTGTTACTGATTCATATGAAGGCCTTACAGACGTGTATGCCACATTGACGGTTCCCCAGTTCGGCACCGGCCAAACCCTGAACAGCGTTACCATTGCCGCCACCGGTTGGGGTGATGGCTATTTGTTCTATGAAAACACTGGGCTGTTTGGTGGATTCAACATGTCACTCAATGAATTTACTTTTGAATTCGTTCTGGGTGGCGAACTGAACCCTGACAATTGGGAAATTGTTGGTGGCGATCTATTGTTTGATGTTATCGAAGAGCTTCCTCCCAGTGGAACCGTTTTTGTGGAAGAATTTGACGGTGTCATTGATTATGCCGGGCCCTCAGGCGCTACTTTCCCCTATTCCACATCCCATGACTGGACCATGGAAATTACTCCGGACAACCCTCTTTTTGCTAATTTCGTCGGTGACGGGGATGTTGACTTCAGCGTCATGTGCCTGACCTGGTTCTCGGTCACCATTTATGGTGCTGACAATGATTGGGGCCTTCACACGGAAGCCGGTTTCGATGTTTCCGTGACTTATGATTATGATGGCGCCGTTCCCACCGAAACTACCAGCTTTGGCGGAATCAAGGCTCTGTACCGGTAGTTGTTAGAAATGCTCATTTGTTTTGGGCAAGCTGGAGTCGGTCGGGATAGGCGACCGACTCCAGTAATCAGAAACAGAAACAGAATTTCCCTGAAATACTCCAGATTTTCCTGTGCAGCGGAGGTTGTTGCGATGAGTTCAAGATTGGTTTCCCAAATAACACTTTTGATTGTCCTGGTCTTGATGTGTCAGGCCGCCTGGGCCGATGTGATAACCTCGGGTCTTCAAGAGCAAATGGGATCGCTCCGCAGCCAGGAGACGATTTCCTTTTTGGTGGTCATGTCCGAAACTGATGATATCGCGAGCCTTGATGCACAACTCCATGAGCAGAGGGTCACCCGGCGGGATCGGCATGAAATTGTCGTCTCCTTGCTTCAGGAAACAGCCAGAACTACCCAAGAAGACTTCATTGTCTACCTGGATCATTTGAAAAGCCAGGGTCTGGTGAATTCCTACGCATCGCATTGGCTGATCAATGCCGTGGTGGTCAACGGCAGCCGGGAAGCCATCCTGGAGATCAGCAACCGGACAGACGTGGGCCGGATCGAGTCCGATCTCAAGGTCACTATGGTTCGGGAAGTTCCGGTAACAGATCAGCCCGGCGAAAGAGTCAATGGAGGCATCACTCCTGGTTTGCTTGGCATTGGCGCCGACCGCGTTTGGCATGAACTGGGTATTGACGGTTCCGGCACCGTAGTGGGTTCTCTTGATACGGGTGTCGATGGTACCCATCCTGCTTTTGCGGATCGCTGGCGGGGTCTTTACGCCGGGGCCCGTGAGTGTTGGTTTGACGCTGCGGACATAGGTTCTCCCGATTTCCCGGTTGATGCACGCGAACACGGAACCCATACCATGGGTACGATCACCGGACAAGCCCCTGATGACAGTATTGGAGTGGCTCCCGGCGCTCTGTGGATTTCGGCCAACCCTATCGCGCTCGGTGTTGGTGTGGTGCTGGACAATGCCATTCTGGCTTCCCTGGAATTCATGGCCGATCCTGACGGAGATCCAACCACCCTCGATGATGTTCCAGCGGTGGTGAGCAACAGTTGGGGAGTTAATGAAAACTTCGCCGGCTACTTTGATTGCGACAGCCGTTGGTGGGATGCCATTGACAACTGCGAAGCTGCCGGGGTTGTCCTGGTCTGGGCCGCCGGCAATGAAGGACCGACCCCCGGTTCCATGAGATCTCCCGCCGATCGGGCAGCCAGCCCCTACAATTGCTTCAGTGTTGGTGCAACCACTTGGCAGGAACCTCTGGAGGTGGCATCGTTCTCCTCACGTGGCCCCAGCGGTTGTGGTGGCGCCTATGCCATCAAACCTGAAGTCTGTGCCCCCGGGAAAGATATTTACAGTTCGATCCCCGGTGGAGGATATTCTGTGTTCAGCGGGACGTCCATGGCTGCCCCTCATGTGGCGGGTGTGGTGGCCTTGATGAGCCAGGCGAACCCTGATCTGGATGTCACCAGCATCAAACAGATCCTTATGGCAACTGCGACGGATCTGGGCGCTCCCGGTGAAGACAACAACTCGGGATACGGTATCATTGATGCCTTTGCAGCTGTGACCCAGGCTCTCGAAGAATCGGGTAGTGTTCTTTTCACTGTCCAGGACAGCGAAACCGGTTCGCCGTTGCCGAGCACTCGGCTGACGGTTGAAAGTACCAGCTTTTCCATCCTGACTGATGAAAATGGTCAAGCCATGATTCACCTTGGATCCGGTGAGTATTCCATTCTTTTGGAAAGATTCGGTTACTACGAAAATATGGAAATCGTCACTGTCGAAGTTGGTGAGGAAACTCCGGTTACGGCTCTGCTGGATCCGTTGCCTTCGGTCATGATCAGCGGGCAGGTCAGGGCCGCCAATGGTGGCTTGGCTGCTGGGGCGACCATCACTTTTATGGGCACTCCCCTGGAAGTGGTTCAGGTCGATGCTTTTGGCCATTATGAAACTGCTGTTCCCGTTGGTTATGATTACCAAATGCGGGCCCAGGCCGCGACATTTGCTAAACTGGACCTATTTCCGGAAATTCAGGGTGACAGTGAGGTGGACTTCAACCTGCTTCCCATAACTGTTGAGGACTTTGAAACTGGTGATTTGACTCTGCTGGATTGGCAGTTTGATGGGGATGTCGAATGGTGGATCGACTCATCCGATGGCATGTTGGGGGATTTCAGTGCATCCTCGGGTCTCGGAGATCAGATGACAACTATTTCGGTTATGTCTGTTACCTTGGATGTCATCGAAGGGGATATCGAGTTTGATGTTATGGCACTCACTGACCCGGCCTATTCCTCTTTGTCCTTTTATATCGATGGTTCCTGGAAAGCCAATTATTTTGGAGATCTTCCCTGGACGAGCGTCA
Source organism: Candidatus Krumholzibacteriia bacterium (assembly GCA_030590265.1). GTDB lineage: Bacteria > Krumholzibacteriota > Krumholzibacteriia > LZORAL124-64-63 > LZORAL124-64-63 > LZORAL124-64-63. Next base: position 15,490 of record JAUUYW010000010.1, on the reverse strand, counting down.
GCTTTCCTATCTCCGCCGGCACCCATACTTTCAAGTGGACTTACGGTAGTCAGCAATTCCCGGGGCGCACTTGGATCGACAATGTCGTCTTTCCGTTCCCCCCCACCGAGCCAGCCCCCAGGATCGCTTTGGATTCTTCAGCCGTCGAAATTACTCTCGGTGCCGACGAATCAACAACTGAATCGCTGCTGATCCGGAATGCCGGCGGACTGGACCTGGATTTCCAGCTGACCTGGCAGGATATGGACTGGTTCAACGCTCAGCCGTCTGTTGGCACAGTAGCCGCTTATGATTCGTCAACAGTGGCCTTGAATTTCTCCACCCTGGGTTTGAATTCGGGTACCTACACAGGAGACCTGGTCATCGGTTCCAACGATCCCGGCAACCTGGAAACCGTGGTCCCCATCACCCTGACCGTAACCGGAGTCAGTGGTGTTGGCGATATTGCGCCGATGCCTCTGGTATTGTCCAACGCGCCAAATCCATTCAATCCCATGACCCGTCTGCACTTCTCTCTGCCCCAGGATTCCCAGGTGGAGCTGGTCATCTATGATTTGGCGGGACGCAAGGTGCGGTCACTCATTTCAGGCCATTTGGCGGCAGGACCTCACGAAATTCTCTGGCAAGGCGTCAATGACAGTGACGCTGCTGTTGCCTCGGGAACCTACCTGGCCCGGTTGCGGGCAGGTGGAGATCAGCGAATCATCAAGCTTGCCTTGACCCGATGATTTGTTTGGTCATTACTTGAAGATCGGTTTCATCCTCCCGCGCTCAGCCTTGGTCGCGGGGGGATGGCTTTCGTCCCTTTTCCAAAGAATGAAGCAATAAGCATGACCAGGCGGACGGCATCTCGGTTTTTGATTCTCTTGACGATCAGTCTGGTGGTCAACCTTACCTGGCCACTGCTGATGGCCCCCCCTGCTTTTGCTGATACGATCACCTATCGAGGTTTCGATTCCCTGGATATCAAAGACGGGCTTTCGGACAACATCGTCTGGGGAATTGGGCAGGATGATCAGGGGTTCATGTGGTTTGGCACCTTAAAAGGCCTCAACCGTTATGATGGCTATGATATCAAAACCTATCTTCCAACTACTGTATCGTCCCAAAAATCTGAATTCGAAATCAGTGGTCTTCTGGTTGGCAAGGACAATCGAATCTGGTTGTGGGTGCAGAATTCCGGGATCATGGTTTTCGACCCGGCCAGTGACGAATTTTCAGAATTGGGATTTCTCCAGGCAGACTCCACACCAACCAATGACTGGAAGTTTGTGGAATTTTCTGAAGGTCTTGATGGTGACATTTGGGTGCTGACTGACGGTGAAGGGGTCGTGCGTATTGAGACCTCCTCCATTGAGGAGACTCCTTCCTGGGTCTGGTTCAAAGACCCTCCCCTGAATGGTGAATATTTGACCAGCATTTGTTCCCTCTCAGAAGGGACCACCTGGATCGGCAGTGACAAAGGCGAAATATTGGTTCTCGATACCCAGGGTGTGGTGACCGAAACCTTGCTGCTTCCACTTTGGGATGAAATCCATCGACCCAGGATTCAGACAATTTTTGAAGCCCGCAGTGGAGCAATGTGGATAGGCACCAATGTTGGTTTTTTTCGCCATGAACGGTTGTCTGGTGAGTTCGTTCTTTTGCAGCCCCAGCCAACCAGGCAATTGACCAACTTCAATGTCATAACGAGTTTTAGTGAAGATTCGTCCGGTATTCTTTGGCTCGGTTCCTACGTGGGCCTTTATCGTTTCGATCCGTCCCTGGAACAATTTGAGCTGAATGCCCATAACCCAACTGATCCTGGCTCGTTTTTACGAGGTCCAGTGATTCAAACCTTTTGTGGAAAATCGGGTGTTGTCTGGTCCAGTTGCTGGTTTTCGGGCATCAGCATATACGACCCCACTGCCATAAATTTTAGTATTGAAGAACACAACTCGAAAGATCCCGATGGTCTGGCTGAGAAATCCGTCCATTCCCTGTTCGAGGAGCCCGATGGCACTCTTTGGGTTGGAACAGGCTTCCGCGGTCCCGGAAACTCCGTGGGGGTTCTGCATCGGCGCGTCCCAGGTGCAGCCGGATTTGAACATTGGGATTTTCCCACCAATCGGGTGACTTCCCTCGAAGAAATTTTCCGGGATGATGACGGGAATCTCTGGATCGGAACCAATGCCGGACTATGGCGCTTTGTTGAAGGGAATTCAGAACCTCTGGTTCCAGCTGAGGGCCTACAGGGTTCCCTGGCCGTCAGCATCATGTCGTTGAATGATGATGAAGCCGGGAATCTTTGGATCGGAACAGGCAACGCGGGGCTGATGGTGCGCAACAGGGAATCGGGTGAAGTTCGCCATTTCAAACCTGACCCAGGGGATGACAATGCCATCACTGGAAGAAATGTCGGAGCCATCCAGAAAGATCTCCAGGGACAAATCTGGCTGGGGATGGACAGCGGAGGTTTGTTGCTTTTTGACCAGGCAAGAGACTCTTTCCAGCGATTTATGCAAGAGGATGGATACACCAAAAATATCAGTTCCATTGTTTTTCGTCCGGACGGCGGGATGTGGCTGGGAACCTATGGAGGGTTGGTCGATTTTCACCCCGACAGTGGGATCCGCAGGATATACGACAAGTCTTCCGGGTTGCCCAATGAAACGGTGACCCAACTGCAAGTGGATGAATTCGGAAACTGCTGGTTCCCCATGGGAACCGGAATCGTGCGTTTGGACCCGGAGACCGAGCGAATTCGGATTTTTTCGGATGAAGATGGACTGGGGGAATTTGGGAACTGTTTCGCGGCCATCAAGCGTCGAAGTGGTACGATGATGTTTGGAGGAGCTGGGGGGATTCTGGAATTTGACCCGGCCCAATTCACAACCAATGATTTTCAGCCTCCGGTAGTGTATTCAGAGATCACCATCAATGGTCAACCTATCAATATTCAATCGACTGACGGTTTACGCGGCGATCAGGAAACAAACGGTCGAGTTGATTTGGCCTACAATCAGAACGACATCGTTCTGACTTTTGCCGCCCTTGATTACACAGCCACTTCCGGGGTCCTTTATCGCCACTTTTTGGAGGGTTTTGACCCGCAGTGGAGCGCCTCGAGCAAGACCAGGACAGTTAATTATACGAACCTTGACCCGGGAACCTACTGCTTTCGGGTTCTGGCCAGCAACAACCAGGGACAGTGGAACACAGACGAAGCAAAGTTTGATTTTGTCATCCACAAACCCTGGTGGGACACCAGGTGGGCCATGACCGGCTACATCGTTCTGGCTGTCCTGTTGCTTTTCCTGGTTCAGCGCCAACAGGTGATGCGCCAAAGAATCAAACGGAACCTTGCTTTGAACAATGCCCAGGCTCGTCATCTTACGGAGATGAGTGAGTTGAAGGCAAAATTCCTGGTCAACGTGGCCCATGAATTCCGAGGCCCACTGACTTTGATCAAGAGCCTTGCCAAGCAAAATGGCGGTTCCGAATTGAACGGCAATGGCCGCACCCAATCCATGTTGGAGCGCAACGCCGCCCGCCTGGAAACTTTGACCGAGCAGTTGTCCGCCCTGGCCAGCCTGGAAACCGGTGGCGTCGAAATCAACCGCAGCCAGGGATCAACCGTAATCCTGCTGCGCGAGTTGGCCATGATGTACCGGGGCGTGTGCAAAAAACGGGGTGTCCGGTTCATTTTTCATGGCCCTGATGACAAGGGTGAAGGTTGGGTGGATTTCAATCTCCTCGAGAAGATCTTCACCAACCTGATGGTCAATGCTGTCAAAACCACCGACTATCGGGGTGTCATCGACGTTCGAATAACTCTGGAAAGGGATTCGAACCTGGGCTCTGGCCACCAGGGGCAGGCGTCGGAGGTTGCTGATACGACCAATACGAGCAGTTTCTGGTTGGGAATAGAGGTGACGAATTCCGGGTCCGGCAATTCGGTTGAAGATCCAGAGAAGGCCTTTGATCGGTTCTACACTTCGTCGCCTGACAAAAAGCACCACTCCGCCGACAGTGGGATCGGTTTAACCCTGATCAAAGAATTCGCCCTTTTGCTTGGGGGGAGGGTCAGTGCCGAAGCAACCCAGGAGGGATCAACCTGCTTCCAGGTTTGGTTGCCGGTCATGGATTCCGCGCCGGCAACCCAGGGAGCCAGCAATGGAACAAAGAAGGGGGCGTTGTCCTCTGAATCTTCCGCCATGGTCAATGGTTCTCTTCGTGTGGCAGAGCAAATGTTGGCTGGACGGGTTTCCGACAGTCATGGGCCCAGGTCCACTCGGCTCCAGACTGACTTCAAATCGATCCTGGTCATCGATCAGGATGCGGACATGCGTTCTTTCCTGCGGTCGAAACTGGGGGAGGAATTCAATATCGTTGAAGCCATTGATGGTTCATCGGGGCTGGAAATTGCAGTTTCTGACCAACCTGATTTGATTCTGTGTGATGAGCGCATTGGCGACATGTCCTGCATTGAGTTTTGTGATAATACCAAACAGAAATGGCGCACCCAGGGCATTCCGGTGATCATTTTTGTTGCCGGTGACGATGAGAGTACCAAGCAGGCGGCCTACGAAGTCGGGGCCGATGACTTCATCGTCAAGCCATACAATTTCACTGAAGTACGCCTGAGAATTATCAATTTGATTGATCAGCGGGTAAGAGTGTTGGCCAGGTATTGCGATCAAAAGGAGACCGGCAACTCTTCCGAACCGGTTGTCCTGCCGGCAAGTGAAGATGATTTCATGACCAACCTGAATCTGATCATTGAGCAGAATCTTGAAGACCCCGATTTCAAGATCGAAATGCTGGCCAGCCAGTTGTTCATGAGCCGGCGCACCCTCCAACGAAAACTGCTGGAATTGACCGGCCAAACCGGGAGCAATTACCTGCGCAACCAACGTCTCCAGCGCGCTGCCCAACTTCTGTCCCAGGGTTATAACAACGTGATGGATGTTTCTTTGGCTGTGGGCTACAAAAACCCCTCCAATTTTTCACGGGCATTTCGGGAGTATTTTGGTGCGTCGCCTTCAGAGTATCGGAAGGCTGGGTTGTAGGGATGACCAAGCGATGAGTTAGCACAAAAAATATTTACACTTGCATGATATTTTTTCCCCAAAAAAATCGCACTATAGATATAGGCCGTTTTTCATTGCCTTCATTGGGGGAATTAAAATGTGGACATCGCCGGGAAAATTCGTTGCCCTTCTGGTTGTTGCAATCCTTTGTCTTTCCAATTCCGGTTGGACAATAGCCCAATGTGTTGATTACAGCCAATACTTGCACTGGGTGGGACAAGTGGAAATGCCCGATGAAGCCGGCCAAATTGCCATTCAGGGTAACTTTGCTTATGTGGCTAACTTCAGTGCAGGACTTAAGGTGGTCGATCTGGTAAACCCGGATGCACCTCTGATTATGGGTGGTTGCGACACCCCCGAGGCAGCCAATCAGATCCTCATTCAAAACCAATACGCCTATCTTCGAACCGGAAGGTCGGGTCTTCAGGTTGTTGATATTTCAATACCTGGCGATCCGGAAATTGTTGGCAGTCTTTTTTCTGCTGACAATATTCATAGAATCGTTGTCCAAGGTGATTTCACCTATGCCACAAATACAAACTCCGGAATAATAGTCATCGATGTTTCCGCTCCCGACAATCCTGAAATTGTGGCAAGTACTGATATACCAGTAAATTTAGGGCTTTCCAGAGAACTCGCAATTCAGGGAAACTTCGCTTTCGTTTTGGAACCCTTTACCGGGCTATATACTGTAAATATCACAAATCCCCTGGAACCTGAAGTAGTTGGCTTTTACGATATTGCGAATTATGTGCCAGTTAATTTCGGAGTCCATGAAGGTTTTGCCTATGTTCTTTGTTTGGATAACAACCTGATTGTTTTGGACGTAACCAACCCGGCTGCTCTTGAAATCGTGGGCCAATATCCTCTAGCTTTCTCGTGGGACCCTTCGCATCCCAAATATTTTGTTTTCAGCGGGGAATTTGCTTTCATTGGAGACTCTGTTCTTGATTTGTCTTTACCCGCCTCACCTGTGTTTCTGGGGTCCATTCCCCCGGCATTCGGAGCAGTTGCAATATGGGAGGAATTCGTTGCCAAAGGATCTTCTGATGTCCTTAAATTGATGGATATCTCATCCTTCCATCCTGTCGATCATTTGAGTTTAACTCATGTTGAGGCCACCACCACACGCATTGCCGTTCAAGGTGACTTTGCCTACCTCACCAATAATTCCATGAAAGTCTTTGATATATCTCAGTCTGATACATCCATGATTGTTGGTGAAATTAATTTGCCAAACGGGGCCAATAGAATTGCCGTTCAAAATAATTACGCTTATGTAACAAGCACAGACACCATCAACGGAAGCCTCCAGATAATAGAAATTGCCAATCCTGAAGAGCCCTGGCTGCAGGCAGAAATTGACATTGTAGGCCGTTCAAATCTTGTTGAGGTTCAAGGGGATAATGCCTATGTAACAGGTAATTCCAATTTCATGGTGGTGAACGTTGCATCACCCGAGGATGGGTATGTATCCGGGAGCATTGATACTTGTAATGACATTTATGACATTTTTGTTCAGGGCAGTTTTATTTATGTAGCAAATGGTGCTGGGGGACTTCAGGTGATTGAGGCATCATCTCCTGAAAATCCGGAAATTGTTGGTGAAATTACTTTCCCCGGTGAAGCAAGAGCAGTGGCGGTCCAGGATGGCTTGGCCTTTGTGATCGACTGGAGTGAAGAAACGTCATTCTATCTTCGAGTGATTGATGTCTCGCAGCCGAGCAGTCCAGTGATTGTTGGTTCTGTTGAAATAGGGATCAGAAATCCGAATGTGGAATTATTTGAATTTGGGCTTTTTAACTTCTGCATTTCTGTTCAGGGCAACTATGCTTATGTTGGAGGTGCAAGTGGTCTGCTGGTCCTGGATATCACAAACCCACATATGCCAGCCCTCTTGGGGAATACACCGTCCCGCTCCGGAACCGGAGGGCTCGCCATTGCCGATTCAGGTATTTGCATGACAAATTTCTTTATTCGGTGGCTTTCGGGACCACATATATTGGCAATACCTTTCGAAATCTTCCCTCTGCATTGCGATCAGGCCCATCTAGTTTCCGTCCCGCCTATTGAGCCGGAATTCCCGGTTGTGGCCACCCACCTTTCAGTTCCCTACCCCAACCCATTCAATCCCCGAACCACCATCACCTTCGACATTATGGCTGCCGGTCAGGTCAACTTGTCGGTTTTTGATCTTGCCGGACGAAGGGTCACCGTTCTGGCAGACGAATGGCTGAACGCTGGTCGTCACGAAGAAAACTGGCATGGGGTTGACGCCTTCGGCCGGACCGTTTCAACAGGACAGTACTTTTTACGCTTGGAAACCGAACAAGGAGTTGAAATCCAAAAAGTGATCCTGGTCAAATGAGGGTCGATACGCGGAAGTGCTTTAAGGTTACAACCCTTGAAGTATGAACAATTCGGCACCCAGGGTTGTTCTCCTGCTCACCAGGGATTTCCCGTCAGGTGAAGGATATGGGAGCTCAATCTTGTCCCGAGTCGAGGACCAAATTACCTCGCTGGTTCCTGTTTCAGGATCAATGCGCCCCATCCAACGAGGAAATTCTTTACCGTTCAGCCCTTGACAGTAAATCCATTTTCCATCCCACGACCACCTGAGATTCTGGATAATGCCGAGATCCGTAGGCAGGATGATTGTTGAGCCGGTTTTAATATCATACAGTTTGACTTCAGGCTTGAATTCAATGATGGCGATGGTTTGCCCATCAGGGGAAAGGTGCCCCCAGGCATTGCGGTGAGCGTATATTCCTTTCAGATCCAGTGGAATTATTTTGCACTCTTTTTCAACGCCGTTTTCCAGAGTGATGCCATGCATTTGCAATTCATCTCCTTTGCGAATCAGAAGATAGCTATGTCGGGAGTCTCCCCTGGGACAAATCACCTCGATTCGCCGAGGTGCCGTTTGGAATTCGAATTCCAGATCAATGATGGGCCCACAGTCCAGAGGAACTGCAATGACTTTTGTTTCCTCCAACATAACAAGGTATTTTCCACATGGAAACAGACCAAGTGGCCTGGCGGCCTTAGGGCAGCAAAGAATTGATTGAGTTTCACCAGTTCCCATATCGCGTGTAAAAACCTTAGCCTCCTGTCTGCTGTTTGCTTCAGACAAAACGAGCGTTTCCCCATCGGGGAACCAACCAATGGGATCAATACGCCAGCTACCCATGGGCAGAACCCGGGCTTCGAACGGTGGGTTATTGGTCAAATCAAATTGCACCAGATTGTATTGCCGAAGATTCGCACTGAAAACCAAAGTATTGCTGGCCGCAGAATATGTCAGGTCGCGCATGACCCGGTTTTCCATGGAATGAACCAAAACCGGCTCACCAGTTACCTGGCCTTTCTCCACATTCATGGGCAAGACCATCAGGTCCGTTCCCGAATAGTGGAAATCCTGCATACGAGTGTAGAGCAATCGCCCATCCGGAAGCCAGGCCACTGCAGGGAACCAGGGGTAGGGCACCAATAACTTGTCTTCCAGCAAAACAGAGCGTTGGCCGGATAAATCAACGCATTCCAGAAAACAGCTGGGTTCTTTGATCCGCTCAAAAACAATATGCCTGCTGTCTGGACTCCAAGCCGGGCAGGCCAGAGATTCACTTTCGTCAACCTGGACAACCGTAGACAACTCACCGCTCTTGAGATCAAGAACAGCAAATTCATGTTCCGAACCGCGCACCAGCAAGACCCGTTTCCCATCGGGAGAAACCATGGGGCGGGCATCTCCTTCATACTTGAGAATAATCTGTTCCGCATCACTGCTAAGGTCGAAACGAACCAATTGAAATCCGCTGCCGGCAGTTACGCATTCGATAAGGATTTCTTTCCCGGACGGAAACCAGCTGACACCTCGCGCCCATCTCGCCTCAGGAATCTTTGGCACTCGAACAAAAGTATCGTCCGATTCCATATTACGGAAAACCACATCGCCGGCAATACTGTAGGCCAAATGTTTGCCATTGGGGGATAGAGAGAGGGAGTAACCAGGAAAGTGACCACCCTCTGTGCCAACCAACTTTGTCAGTCGTGGAGAGTTTGGGATTACCTGAGGGGTTTTCCAGGTTTGGAAAAAGACCAGCAAAAACGCCACAAGAACAAAGCCCGCCAGATTGAGTATCAGACTCCGGTGCCGTTTCAGGGTCTTTCCCGGCCGGTAAAAGAATTTCGTGGGTCTGGCCAGAATGGTTTCACCAGCAAGATGGTGCCGGATATCAGCAGCCAACTCATCAGCGGATGTGTAACGCTCTGCCCGATCTTTGGCCATGGCCTTGTTGATGATTGTTTCAATATCCCCACGAAAAGCCCTATCCGTGGCTCCCAGCAGGAGAGGCTCCTCATTGTTAATCACTCGCATGGACTCGGCAAACCCGGAAGTGCCCACATCCAGTGGAAGCTTGCCGGCCAGCATTTCGTAGACAATCACACCCAGTTGAAAGATATCCGAGCGCACATCCAGATCTTCACTGCTACCGGCAATCTGTTCGGGACTCATGTAGTCCAGTGTGCCGACCAGCTGACCCGGAATCGTATTCATCAAAACTAAAACACCATCGGGATTGGTGACTCGAGCCACTCCAAAATCCAGAATTCGGGTTTGAATCTGACCACCAGCCTGCCGAATAGCCATGATGTTTGATGGTTTGAGATCGCGGTGAATGATACCGTGTTCGTGGGCATGTTGAACCGCTTCACACACCTGGATGGCCAGTTCGAGTTTCTCCCGGGAGCCAATTCTTTCTTTGCGGAGAAACTCACCCAAAGGCAGCCCCGGAGCGTATTCCATCGCAAAGAAGGAATGACCCTCATCGGAGATTCCTGCTTCAAAAATCTGTGCAATCCCCGGATGGTTCAACCGTCCAAGAATCTCCACTTCCAATTGAAACCGACGACTGAGAGATTCATCCGAGAAATCGGAACGAAGGAGTTTAATTGCCACGTCCCGCTGAGGTTTTTCCTGGCGGGCAAGAAACACCTGCCCCATACCGCCCTGGCCCAGAAGGCGAACTAATTGGTAGTTGCTAATCCAGGTTCCGGCTGTGGGAACGGGTGAAAGAATGGAGGAATTGGAGTTAGATTCGGGAGGAGTTAAAAACCCCTTCTTATCTTCATCGTGAACCAACATACGAATCAAAAGTGTACGCAGTGCATCATCGCCCGCACATTCCCGATCCAGGAAAGAAATCTGTTCATCAACCGGCAAGACGATGACTTTATGGAAGATGCTTTCAGCCCTGGCCAGAAGTTCAGGATCCATGGTCGGTCCCGGTATTCTCTTGTGGGTGGTCCTCCAGGCGGGTTAACAGAAACGCACGGGCAAAGCGCCAGTCACGATTCACTGTAGGTTGGGAAACATCCAGAGCTGCGGCCGTTTCCTCCAGTGAAAGCCCTGCAAGGATGCGCAACAGAACCACGTTGACCTTACGCTCATCCAGGGCCTTCAACTCATCCAGGGCAAGATCCAGGGCAAGAAAATAAATATCGAATTGTGGAAGACCCAAATCATTCAGATCCAACTCAATGCGTTGCATTTCTCCACCGTGTTTGACAGCGTTTTTTCGACGGGCCTGTTCCACCAGGATTCGGCGCATGGCCTGGGCTGCGGCACCGAAGAAATGCCCGCGACTATTCCAACCATGATCATCCTGGGGCCCCAGCCGCAGGTAGGCCTCATGAACCAGGGCGGTGGCCTGGAGAGTTTGGCCCGCAGGATACCGGTTCATCAGGCTTTGAGCAAGGTTTCGCAGTTCTCGATAGAGCACAGGAAAGAGTTTGGCAGAGGTGTTCACCTCTCCCTTCTCAACGGATTGCAGGATCTCGTTCAGGTATTCCGGATCTGATTTATTCAAAGCATCTCCCTCACTGAAGATGCAAGGAATTTACCACAATTTAGAGCTTCCTGTCCATTACCCATGTTTAAACGAAGCCCATGGTGTATCACCGGCTCCCGGTCAAAGACTCCAGATTGGAAACATAGGAATTCAACTTATCCGAAATCTCCACAATCACTGCCCTCGGTCACCCGGGAATCGGTGCCGGCAATCTGCTTGCTGGTGGAAGTAATGGCTTCACTGGAGCGTTGGGCCAAGTTGCGAACTTCTTCGGCCACCATGGCCCAGGTTGATCCGGGCAGGCTTATGGAAACCCAGGCTCCTAAAACTTCAACTCCACGATGGTTTGAGTAGGTTAATTTCCCACTCTTTCCGGTCAAAGCGGAAGTTACCCCTGGGGTTTTAATTTTGTGAGTTCCTGGGGCAGCAAAAGACTGGCTGACAGAGAAATTTTCTGGATCCTGGAGTGAATCCGTGCGTAGCAATCCGTCTTCTCCCACCAGAAAAGTTTCCCCACTTTCACCCATGCCTTCACGCTGGTGCAAAATGGCTGTAATTTCATCTGCCGGAATGCGCACAGCTATAAATCCAGCCAGCCATTTGACTCCATGATAGTCACATATTTTTTCTGCAACCGATCCACCAAACCCAGCCAGCGTTCACTGCCCACCTTGCCATCGGCCTCAGCCACGGCCTTGTGAAATTGTTTTATCCCGGCCCGCACCAATGGGTTCACTTTGACAATCTGCATTTGAGCGGAAACTGATTCCAGATACTTGGTCACGGCCCCCTGCTTGATTTGGGCCACAGCCTGCAGGCGATCAAAAGTTTCGTTGGTTAAAGCCTGACGAGACTGAACAATGGACAAAATGCCAATTCCGGTCAAAGGGACCATACCGATGCAAAAGAGAAGTAAAAATGGTTTTAGGCCGTTGGCTTTTTGGGAAGCACGCATGAAGAAACCAGTCCTGAATGGGAGGGGTGGGAAAACACGCACCTCCTTACTAGGCCTTTTCGGGCAATCCTCAACCCCGCTTGATAGCCTGAATCATCTGATCCAATTGCTGCAAAAACAAGGACCTGTCTTTCTGAGCAAAAGGAGGCGGTCCTCCCATCATGACTCCCTGCTCACGCAATTGAGTCAACAGATGCCGGCTTGCCAGAGATTCGCCGACATTTTCGGGAGTGAACGGTCTGCCCTTGTGACCGAGAACCTTGGCCCCCTTGTCAAGGCAGCGGGCGGCCAGGGGAATGTCGCCGGTGATGACGATATCGTCAGGTCCTGCCTCATCCACAATCCAATCGTCTGCCTCGTTCAACCCCTTTTCCACCACAACAAGTTTGACCGATTCACCGGTTGGAAAACGCATGTAGCTGTTTGCCACCAGAGTAACGGACAAACCGTAACGACGGGCGACTTTGTAGACTTCGTCTTTGACGGGACAGGCGTCGGCATCGATGTAGATATGGAGCATTTCATCCTCTGCTGGGTCTTGATTTTCGTTTCCGCGACAGTGTACTTTGTTGATGGCTTCATGTCCACCCATGCCAGGTTTTCAACACCACGATTTCAGTGGCGACATATCAAAATGGCCCTAGATTAGCACCACTGATCTTTTCACACTCCCACTCAAAACACTGGCCTTTCACGTCTTCAGGAGGAATACCTTTGCAAACTCCCTCATTTTTCAACGACGCCCCTACAATCGAAATGACCGACCCCCTGGCGAATTTCTTGGGTGCCGTCACCGATGGTCGCATCACCTACAACTATGTCGATGCCGTGAAACTGGCCGGGCATTCCTGTCCCACCGTGGCTGGTGCCTACCTGATGACCAAGTTGGCCCTAGCTCATCTTTACGGTGAAGAAACACCAATGCGGGGCAACATCCAGGTTGAAATGAGCGAGGCGGTTGATGATGGCGTTACCGGTGTGATCGGCAATGTGATCGGCCTGATGACAGGGGCAGCCGGAGCAGGTGGTTTCAAGGGAATTGGCGGCAAATTCAACCGGGCCGGATTGTTGAAATACGGCACAGGAAAATCCCACACGGTGCAGTTCACCAGGCTGGACAATGGGCAGACGATTGGAGCCAGTTTTGATGCTTCGGCGGTGCCACCGGAAGCCGAACAAATGCCATTGATGCAAAAGCTCATGAGTGGTGGCGGCAGCCCGGAAGACGTGGTTAACTTTGGTAAACTGTGGCAGACAAGGGTCGCGACCATCATGACCTCACCCGAATTGTGGGAACGCATGGTCGTGCTTGGCTGAACTTAATTACCAAAAACAGGAGTAACCATGAGATTGTTTTTCCTTCTCCTTGTGCTGACCATTTCACCATTCCAGGTGAGCAGCCTGGCAGCGGATTTTCTGGTGGTGGAAAACTGCACGGTTATCGATGTTTCGGATTCAGGCAACGGCGTCAGGGATATCCTTGACGCCGTTGTTGTCATTGAGGGCGATCGCATTGTTGCCGTTGGTCCGGCGGACCAAGTGGAAAAGCCGGTTGGTGCACGAATTTTGGATGCCAAGGGCGGCTTCCTCATCCCTGGTCTGATCGACTGCTTCGCGGCACTGAACCACCAGGGCCAGGCCAACGCTTATCTCGCCATGGGTGTCACCTCCATCCTTGGAGTTGAGAGCACACGGCGTGGGCCTTTGGATCGCGACTCGGATCCTTCGCCCCATATTTTTCTATTGGGTGAGGTCGGATACGAGGCCGCCCCTCTGGTTGAGCTGCTGGACAAGATTGAACTTGAAAAGGCCAAAGACGCCGATGTCCTGCTGGCCATGTACCGCATCGACCCGGAACAAATGCCTGCAGTTGTTAAAAAGGCCCACCAGTTGGGCCTGCCCCTCATCGGCGAGCTGGCGCGAACTCCTTATGTGGACGCGGCAGCCATGGGTGTGGATGCTTTTGTGCACACCACCCGCTACTCACTGGGCCTGGCTCCGGATGACCTGCGGCGCGGCGTCGACCAGGAGCCTTTCAGCAACGACCTGAACAGTCCCAAATGGCGCTACCACCAAATGCTGCCCGAACTTGCCGCTGATACGAAAGCGGTGCAAGAATATGGTGCCAAAATGGCTGCCGGTGGCGCGGCGCTCATCCCAACTTTGAGCCTGGGTTATCTGGACCGACCAGGTCATGCCAATCCCTGGGATGAGCCGGTGGCGGCAATTCTGGATGCGCGTGACATCCATTGGCCGGCGGATCCAACCACCGGGGAGCACGCCTATGATGGAGACAAAGCGGCTGCCTACCGTACCATTGCCCTGGCCGAAATTTCTTTGGATACCAACTATTTCCAGGCCGGTTGTCGGTATCTGGCGGGCAGTGGTGCCGATGTCTGGGGCACCATGCCCGGCATTTCCCTGCACCATGAATTAGAGGGGCTGGTGGCTGTGGGCCATAACCCTCGTCAGGCCCTGGCGGCGGCCACCAGCAATCCCGCTGAAGTCTTTGGGTGGAGTGACATCGGGTCCATCACAGCAGGGAAAAAAGCCGACTTGGTCGTCCTGACTGCCGATCCTCGCCAGGATATTCAGAATCTGCGCTCCATCTCCCATACCGTGCTGGCCGGTGTGGTCCTGGAACGTGCGGATCTTCTGATCCCTCAGCCTTTGGCCAACGGACAACTGTTGCGCCGGGAGCCCATGACAATACCTCCAGAGTTGTTCCTGGAAGACGGCACTCCCCGTCCCGAATACGCACATCTTGCTTCGGTGAGCATCAATGAAATCACTTACATCAGCGATGGCTTGCGAGTGGAAGGCCACATCATCACACCGAACACTCCCGGGCCGCATCCCTGCATCATTTACAACCGCGGGGGAAACCGGGAATTTGGCGCCAACTCGCCCATGAGAGTGGCCCGTCGTCTGGCCAAATTTGCCAGTTGGGGATATGTGGTGGTGGCCAGTCAGTATCGTGGCAACATGGGGGGCGAAGGGCAGGAAGAATTTGGCGGTGCCGATGTTCACGATGTTTTGAATCTTATTCCGCTGCTGGAATCCCTTTCTGGTGAGGCGGACGCCGATCGCATAGGCATGATAGGTTTCAGTCGCGGAGGGTTGATGACTTATCTGGCGTTGACCGGAACTGATCGCATGAAAGCGGCGGCTGTGGTGGCCGGTGTTGGTGACAGTCGTTCCGGCATTGATAAGCGGCCGGACATGGAGACCTACGTGTATGCGGAGTTGATTCCCGACTATTGGAATGTCAAGGAAGAGGCTTTGTTGGCCCGGTCGCCGGTGGCCTGGCCGGAGAAACTGTGCCCGACCACTCCTTTGCTATTGCTGCACGGATCGGCCGATTGGCGGGTGGATCCTGCGGAGACCATGAGCATGGCACGGGCTTTGTTTGAATTGCGCCGGCCTTTCCGTTTCATCATGTACGAAGGTGCGGATCATGGTTTGAGTGAATATCGGGCTGAGGCTTATGGGCAGATTCGCAGTTGGTTGAACAGGTATGTGAGGGATCTGGAACCTTTGCCGGATTTGGAGCCGCACGGGGACTAAGGTATGAATTGAAAAAGGGGCGGATCGCAGTGGATCTGCCCCTT
>JAUUYW010000095.1 GCA_030590265.1 Candidatus Krumholzibacteriia bacterium | reverse complement strand
TTTCCATGGCATAAGCCTTGCCTATTCTTCCGTATGGTTTCCAAATCCCCTTCAAATCGGGCTTTGAAGCCGAAAAAGGCAGGGGGGACTCGCACATTGCAATCTGCGGGCCCACGCACCACGCAAATGGAAATGCCGCGGTTTTCCACCGCGAACAGAGAGGGACGTCATGCTCGGCGAAATGTCCATAATCCAATTTTTGATCGCTTCTCCCACCATGATGGTGCTGGCAATTTGCTCCATCATCACAGTCGGTTTCGTGATTGAACGCATTCTCTACTTTCACAGCTCACGCAGTGATACCCGTCAGTTCATGAATGAACTGGGGACTCGCATGAAGACCGGTAATCCTCGCACCGCCTTGGATTATTGCTCCCAAAACAACAGCCCCGTGGCCCGGGTGATAGCCCAGGGAATCATGCACATGGGACGCACACGCGAAGAATTGCAGCAACGTCTGGACACGGCCATTGATCTGGAAACAGTGGAAATGGAACGCAACCTGGGCGTGCTGGGCACCATGAGCAACATTGCTCCTCTGCTGGGTTTGTTTGGTACCGTGATTGGTATCATCCGGGCCTTTGCAGCCATCGCGCGCACTGGTGCCGGTGGTGGAGCCGTGGTGGCCATGGGTGTTTCTGAAGCCCTGATGACCACCGCCGCCGGTATTGTCGTGGCTGTTATGGCCACCATTGCCTTCAACTTCTTTGTTCGCCAGATCCGTACCCGGACAGCGCAGCTTGAAGACGCCAGGGAGTCCTACTTTACCATCTGGCATCAGTACAACAAACGGGCTCGTCAGAGCACCGGTGTGGGATCAACCACCAATGTGGCCGGCACCGTGCCCAGTGGAATGCCCGCGGGCCAACCCCAGACAAGCAAACAAAAAGAGCCCCTGGCTCCGGTCCTGAGCTAACCGGATTGAGGAAATAAAATGGCACGGAAAAACAAGGGCAGTGGCCTGCAAGGCCAAAATGAAGCCAACATCACTCCATTGGCAGACGTCACGACGACCCTGATTGTGGTTTTCATGATCACCATGCCGGCCATGATGTGGAACGGTATTCAGGTCAACCAAGCGGAAGCCGGCAGTGAAACTGCAGTGGTTACGCCCACGGAAATGAAAGAGGAAGGCCTTTTGACTGTGGCTGTTACCCCGGCGGGGATCACTTTGAACGGGGCCATGGTTGATGCTTTGCAGCTGGAAGATGAACTGACCAGCGAGTTGGCCAAAAGGGACGATAAAACCGTTGTCATCGTTCCTCATGACGATGTCCTTCTGGGACAGGTAGTGGAAGTTCTTGATATTGCCAAAGCCAGCGGCGCCGAATCCCTGGCCATGCTGAACGAGATCGGGAGATAACGTGAAGAAGAGCACATTTCAAACCGAGAGCCGAACCACGGTGGTGCCCATCATCAACGTTTCACTCGTGGTGGTTCTGACTCTGATGATGATTTCGCCTTTCCTGGCCAGCGAAGAGGTGGATGTGGATTTGCCCATGGCTCGGGCCAGTGAAGTTGATGATACGGACAATGTTGAAATCAGTTTTACCCTGGATCGCGAGATCATTGTGGGTGAAGACCATTTGCAGTTGGCGGATTTGAGTCAATACCTCGGCACCCTTTTCGAGGCCTCACCGCATTCCGTAGCCGTGATCAAGGCTGATCGCAACTTGCCTTATGGTGAAGTGGAAGCCCTGATTGCCCAGGTGGAAGCCGCCGATGCTCCCAGCATTGCCCTGGCCACCAAAGAGAAGGACGAGGAGGCTGGCCAATGATCATGCGACACATCGACCGATCGCACAGCACCGGTGGGGGCATGGCTGTAAGCTTTGCCATTCACGCCGGGCTGTTGCTGATGCTCGGCCTGATGGTGGGGCACCAGGCGGCCATGATGAATGATGGTGGAGAACTGACCGAGATCGCTTATATCGAAGCGCATTACGGGGAAGATGTTGCGGCCAAAGTGAAGCTGCGTCAAAAACCATCTCCAGTTCCAAAACCACAACCTCCAGGACGCGGCGTCAACACCGACAATGCCTTTAAGCCCAAAGCTGATGCCAGCCCGGGGCCCATGGAAATGGCTGAAGCACCGGCTCCCGTGGCAACACCCCAGCCGAAACCTCAGCTGCAGCAAGCTGCCGCCAAGCCTCGTATGACGGCCCCAAAACCAGTGGCTCCCAAAGCCAGACCGGTTGTGGCCAAGGTGGAAGTGGCGACACCCATTGTTGGAGCGTCATCCCAGCCGAAGGCTTTGGCCCAGGCTGTTCAACTCGATACCAAAGCCCCTAGGCCCAAATCCCGTCGCGTGATTGATGCCAGCAAACTGGGGCAGCCGGTAAAAACCCTGCAAACAGCGGATCCCAGTGTCCAGGCAGTGGCCAATACCAGTAATAAAGAGGCTTTCACGCCTCAATCCGGCGGCTTGAAAAGCAGGACCGGCACTGTTGCTGCCGGCAGTGATGTTTTGGCTGCAGCGGGCAATACTTCTCGGCGCGGCCCGGCTGTTGCTGAAGCAGGAGCAGCCGTTTCCGCAGGTGGATCCTTGAAATCATCTGGTCGCAGCACCTATGCAACTGGCCAATCTGCATTATCTCCTTCTTCTAGCAGCAGCAATGCCGGTTCGAGCGGTGTTGTGGATGTGGCAGGGCCCAGTGGAGGTGGTGGCGGCCAAAAAAGTGGACGCAAAACCCTCCTGGACTATGGCAATGGCAGTGGTGGACGCAGTGGATCCTTGAGCAGTCGGCAACGCATAGCTGAGCCAGTACTGGGCGCAGTGGTGGATCAACCCAAAACTGAATCGAAACCTCGCCAGGCCGTGGCTGAAGCCAAATTGGATGCCAAAGGTGTGAACATGTCCATTACGGGGCAGATCCAAGGCCGCAAAGTTTTGCAAAGTGCCCCTGCGCTATACACAGACAAGGCTCGCAAAAAAGGTTGGGAAGGTGTAGTTGCCGTGCATTTCACGGTTTTGGCCGACGGACGTGTTAAAGACAACATGTACTTCGAGCAAACATCAGTGCATCGCGATTTGAACCAGGCGGCCATGGCTGCCATCAAAAAATTCCGCTTTGCTCCTCTCGGATCCAATCAGGCCGCCGTGGAGCAGTGGGGCGTAATCACCATCGTATTCAAGTTGAAGTGACAGCAAAGGAAACTACGCCATGAAAGCAGTGTCTCTCTCAAGAAAGATTCAGGAGTTGAAGACTCCATTGCCAGCCGCGTTCCTGCCTGGTTTGGCTTTGGTCCTTTTGGTGGGAGCGGTCTCGTCCGCTGTTCCTGCCTGGGGGCAATCACCCGCCGATGATGGTGAAGAATGGACATCCGATGGTCAAGATGGTGCAGCCCTGCCAGAAATGGTGGTCGAAGCCACCAATGAAGTGCGGCAGAAAATTGAAAAAGGCACCTTCGAGTTGGAACTCGACGCTGCCACCATCGATTCTTTCTTCACGGCAATGGATGAAATCGCCCTGGGCGTGAGTCCCGTCAGTGGATTGCAACCTCATTTGAATAATCTGGAAACTTTGGTCAGTGACCAACCGCCTCATTTGTGGATCCCTGAAATGGCCCGGACCCCGGTGGCTCAGTTCTATCCAGCGGATCCTGAAGGTCATAAGGTCAAGAGCTGGAATTTGGCTGTGACGGATTACCGTGGCAGCCCCTTCAAAACCTATTCAGGCAACAGCAACCCGCCGGACGTCCTTGTATGGGATGGCCTGGGAGACAACGGTGAGATGTTGAGAGTGGGTTACCCCTACAGTTATGTCTTCAGTTTGACGGACAAGGGGACCAATACCTACAACCACGCTGGAGTGAGCTTCCGAATCCCGGCTCTGGATTATCACCGTGATGGTGATCGAGTGCTGGAAATGGCCGGAGGCCAGTTGTTTGCCCGGGAAGAGAGTGAATTGAGCGAGATGGGACTTCGCTGGCTTACCCGCAGTGCTGATGAGATCCGTCGTCATCCCTATTCACCCGTTCGAGTCATTGTGACTGCTGAATCAGCCTCATTGGCCGAGAAGCGGGCCAGCGAAGTGGCAGCTTATCTGGCCGAAAGCATGATCCTGCCTTTGGAGCAGGTAGCAACAGAAACAATTCTGCGGCCTGACCTCAGGGCCGAGTTGGATGGTTCGGTTGCCGTGGTGATCGAACATGTGGAGTAAATACCACAATAGAATTTAGTTCTGGATTTCGTCAAAGAAAATCCAAGAATTGCCGAAGCTTTCCCGGGTGATTTTGAACGCGGACCGCCTGGGGGACTTTGGCAGCAAATAGCCTCACTCATTGAGTGGGGCTATTTTGCATGGTAGGCAGGAACCCTTCAGGAGAATTTCGAAAATATCTTCCACCGCTTATCATTGACGAACAGGCCTCCACTGTATAACGTAACGGTGCCAAGCCATAGAAACCCGGGAGCACCACATGATCAACCTTGAACGCCTCAACGCCCATTCCCGGTTGTTTGCCGACCTGCTGTTCAGGCAGTACCCGCAATGGGTTAAGTATGCCCGATTCGATCCGTATGAAGACTTCGAAAAAGAAGCCTTGTTGGTAGAAGTTCCCTGCCCTGCCGATGGATCTTCCCATGGCCTTTTTATTACTACCAGCGAGTGGGAAGTTTCCATTGGTTTTGGTGATTCTTTTCATACCCGTTTCGGCACTACTGGGGACTCCGGTGAACCCAGCTTCAATGAGGAAGCCCTGAAGTTTCTCACGGACTTTGTGGAAGAGAAAATTGTAATAGCCACGGCTTCAGAAAATGGTGAATGGCTGGGAGGATGGAAACTCGATTTGCGTAAGGATGAAATAGATTCCATTGATGTCGCGGTTGGAGAGAAGGTAATTGTTCAATCTTGGTTGGGTACTCATGATCGGGAATTGACTTGAGAAAAGTAGCATTCTCCGTTGATTTTGTTTTTTTCCCCAAAAGCTTCTGTAGTAATATTTATTCCGCAATAAACGCTGGAATTGAGGGGTAATGGCTAGTTACGAGCGTGTCGTCCTAATTGTAAATCCTGTTTCAGGTCAGGCCCGCGGTCTGCGATTGGGCAAGCAGTTGCGCCAGTCGCTTGAAAAGGCAGGTGTTGTTTGTTCGGTGCGGATAACCAATGGCCCGGGTGATGCGGAACGCTGGTCTCTGGCAGCTTCAGAGTCCGGGTTTGATGCGATCGTGGTTGTCGGTGGCGATGGTACCGTTGGTGAAGTGGTGTCCGGGCAAGCCCTGTCGAGTAATAAAGTCCCTCTTGCCATAGTGCCTGTTGGCACTGCCAATGTTGTTGCCATAGCCCTGGCCTTGCCTCTTTTTCCCGCAATGATAAAAAGTAATATTCTTGATAGCAGGGTGCTTGCTTTTGACGTGGGATACGCACCCTCTATGAAACGCCATTTCCTGCTGATGGCTGCTATTGGATTTCCAGCAAAAATCACCAAGGATTCTCCCCGAAAATTTAAAAATCTATTTGGTGTCTTCACCTATCTTTGGGCAGGAATTCGCAATACTTTCAATCTCGATGAAGTGGATATTTTCATTGAAGAAAATAATGGAAAAGTGCACCAATTTTCCGGCAATACCATCCTTTTGGCCAATATTGGTAAAATAGGTGATATCAATTTGAAGGTTAACCCCAATACAAGTGCTCATGATGGCATGTTTGATGTCACGGTGATCAGCAGCCGATCACTGTGGGGGCTGATCAAGGTTGTTTTTCGCATGTTGACCTGGCGTCGAACGGGGACTTCCTGCATGAACAACTTCCAATCCTCTCATGTCATAGTGCGAACAGATCCACCGGTGGATGTGCAAATTGATGGTGATAATATTGGGGTCACTCCTTTGGAAGCCAAAATATTACCCAAAGGAGTGCTCATTTTTGTGGGTCCGCGTTATAAGGATGAGGCCTGATTTGTAGAACCGTTTAGATCCTGGGGCTCAATCCTTCCATTCGCATACTGGTCAAAGAGTCTATAACTTCTTGTTTAGTAATGACTTCAGGGTTTTTAACCCACCAACTTAGAACCTGCACCAAACTGCCCACCATGGCTCTGGCCACCAGACCTGAATGCAGATCACCACGGTAATATCCCTGGGCTACACCATCGATCAGGCCGCGTTCCTGGGATGCGACCAGGAATTCAAAGGCTTCTTTGCCAGGAGTTGTTGCTAAATTACCACCATCAAACAAAACAGCAGCCAAATGGGGGAAATGCTCCGTAAAAGAGGCCAAGGCTGCCATTTTGTTTACCACCAGAGAATTGCTTTCAGCT
Organism: Candidatus Krumholzibacteriia bacterium; assembly: GCA_030590265.1. Lineage (GTDB taxonomy): Bacteria > Krumholzibacteriota > Krumholzibacteriia > LZORAL124-64-63 > LZORAL124-64-63 > LZORAL124-64-63. The sequence continues at coordinate 3,889 of JAUUYW010000095.1, read as the reverse complement.
GGATATTTGGCGATTTCCTGCTTCAGCCTGGTCAAAGCTACCTTTAAGACTTCTTTGAGCAGGGAGTCCTTGTCTTTGAAGTGAAGATAGACTGTTCCCACAGCCACTTCGGCCCCTTTGGCTATGTCGCTTGTTCTAGTTTTTTTACTACCATTAAGGGCGAACAAATGGGCAGCGCTTTCCAAGAGCCGATTTCTGGTTTCTTCCTGGCTTCTTTTGCGGGCATTGGTGGGGAGGGGGGCTGGATCGTTCATTTTTTCTCCTGAATGAAGGAAGAGTCACTGAATCAATATATATTCATCCGGAAAGTCCGTCAAGACCTCAATGAAGATTGATTCAGGGAGTTGTTCTTCAGCAACATTGCTGATGATTGAAAGGAAAGCTTAAGTTGTGGAAGGAGAAAAAACACGACTCTGAATTTTGAGAATTATCCTCTGACCTTGAAAACAAAGTTGATTTAATCCAACAAGGTCTTGCCAATAACACGAATTTATCGTAACATAATTAAGCTGTTCGAGTCAAAAATTGTGCAACATCTTAGAAATCTGAATCCTTTGAAAATCGCGCAAATTTAAGACTGGATAAGCACTGGGGGGGCTTGACAAAGGCTCCCTTTTTAAATGCGATTTGCTGATTGTTTAACTCTCCCCTGGTGGCACCATTTTAAAGAAACGCTACTGATCGTCTTCATGCCGAATGATGAATTGCAACTCGTCATCATCGTCATTTTCATCATTGGGATTTTCAGGTTCAGGAGTACTGGTGAGGGATTCCTCATTAGGGGAAAATTCGTCAGGTTCCGTGGTTGGTTCTGGCCTTGATTTTTGCACTGGTTCAGGGGTAGATTCAATCATCGGTTCAGCAATATTCTCGGCAACAAACTCCGCTTCCGGCACATTCTCCAAGGACTCTTTAAGCAAATCTTGTGGTGCCATTTCCGTTGCCCCATCAATTGCAGCAACCAGGCTGGCACCAAAAACAAGAGCCAGGTTCGGGTCTGAACTCCACCACCCACATGGCATTTTACCCGCGCCCACACTGGCGAAACTAGCGGTTAGCCATGTCTTGCGATCAACAATCATCTGCAACCAGGGCAGAGGCTCCGGATCGGCGAAACCAGCTGGTTTGCCCATGGTCGATTCTTCAACGCCCGGCATGGCAAATTTTTCGATGCTCAGCAAACGCACTCTAACATCGGAACTGGCTGCGAGGGCTTCGAGATTAGTCCCCAATTGTTTGAGGGTCATACCATCAGCAAATAATAGCAATTCCCGGCGGCAGCGGGACATGAGTTCCGAAGCTTTGGCAAGGGCCTGATTTTGGTTGGTCAGGGCCATGGGAATGCTGAGTTGTTGGTTTGATTCCAAGTCTGCCAAATGTTTTAAAACCTGCTGACGATTGTTTTCCATATCGGCTATCAATTTGTTTGTGAATTCAGCAGGATCGATGGGGAGATAGAGGCGTGGCTTTTCCTGGATGGTGCGCACGGCACCCAGGATTTCCAGACTCGCCAGGGTCTTGGAGAAATTGGCGGGATCTTTTCCCACCGACTGGGCCACCCTGTAACCACTGACAGGTTCACCCTGGGACTCCTGCAAGGTAGCCAGGTAAACTTCAGCTTCATTGCGAGTGATTCCCAAGTCTTGTAGTGTTTGGACTACAGCTCCTGACTCGGTCATGATCCACTCCTCACATGGAGATTGAGGTTTTTCGAAATGAAAGACCCTTGTTGTTTAGTGTTGTCTGAATACAACATCTTCATGGTGTGCCAGAAGTAAATTTTGGTCAAGGTTAAAATTCAATAAAAAAAGGGGAATTTACTCTTCCTCATTGGCTCAGAGCATTTGGTTGACTATTCTATCGCCTGTAAATCTTTGATTCCCTTTTGTGAAAGCGGTTCGGCAATGCAGATCAGGAACGTGGCGATCATCGCCCATGTGGATCATGGAAAAACAACCTTGGTGGATCAGATCCTCCGCCAGTGCAATGTTTTTCGTGAAGGCCAGGAAATTCAGGAACGAGTGATGGATTCCAATGATCTTGAAAGAGAACGTGGCATCACCATCACTTCCAAGAATTTTGCCATCATGTATAAGGATACACGTATCAACCTGATCGATACTCCGGGTCACGCCGATTTTGGCGGTGAGGTGGAACGGGTTTTGAAAATGGCCGATGGCGTTTTGCTTTTGGTGGATGCTTTCGAAGGTCCCATGCCGCAAACCCGTTTTGTTTTGCAAAAGGCCATGCAGCTGAATCTCAAACCGGTGGTGGTGATCAACAAGGTTGATCGCAAAGGCGCCCGGCCTGATGAAGTATTGGATGAAATTTTCAATCTCTTCGTGGAGCTCGAGGCCAGCGACGAACAATTGGAATTCCGGGGAGTTTACGCCGCCGGTCGCGATGGCTGGGCTGTGGGAGAACTGGAAGACAAACGCGAAAACCTTTATCCCCTGCTGGACATGATCATCGACCACGTACCTGCACCCCTGGTTCAGGAAGGACCCACTCAAATGCTGGTGGCGGCCATGGACCACAGCGATTATGTGGGGCGCATCGGCGTTGGCCGCATCGTGCGCGGCAACTTGAAGGTTAAACAACAAGTGGTGTTGATGAAGCGCGATGGCAGTCAGATCACCACCGTTGTGCGGCAGCTCTTTGTCTTTGACAACCTGGGGAAAATGGAAGTGAAAACCGTCCAGTGCGGAGACATCTGCGCCGTGGTTGGACTCGACGGCGTAGACATCGGCGATACGTTGGCCGACGCCCTGAATCCCGAACCTCTCGATATCATTGATGTGGATGATCCCACCCTGAACATGAGCTTTATGCCCAACAACAGCCCTGGTTATGGTCAAGAAGGAAAATACGTCACCAGTCGCCAGGTGCGGGACCGTCTCTACAAAGCAGCCGAGCGGGATGTGGCCCTGCGGGTTGAGGACACAGCCAGTTCCGATACCTTCAAGGTCAGTGGTCGTGGCATCCTGCATCTCTCCATACTCATGGAAAACATGCGCCGCGAGGGATTCGAATTCATGGTGGGGCAGCCTCAGGTTATCTACAAGGAAATCAACGGTAAAAAAGCCGAACCGGTGGAGATCCTTTCGGTGGATGTGCCCAACAATCTTTCCGGTACGGTTATCGAATTTGCGGCCACAAGAAGAGGTGAGATGATTTCCATGGAGCAACGCGAAGGGCGCACCTTCCTGGAATTTCACATTCCCAGCAGGGGCCTGATTGGCTTCCGCAGTAAAATGCTGCGCGCCACTGCCGGAGAGATCGTCATGCACCACCGCTTCCACCAGTACGAATATTTCAAAGGATCCATTCCCGAGCGCACCAATGGAAGCATCATCAGCATGGGGCCCGGCAAGACGGTGGCTTTTGCCCTGGATGCTTTGCAGGATCGAGGTGTTTTCTTTGTCAGTCCTGGTGATCACCTTTACACAGGGCAGATTATCGGTGAGTATTCACGCGACGAGGATCTCCTGGTCAACGCCCAAAAAGGCAAACAATTGAGCAATATGCGGGCCTCCGGAACCGACAGAAAAATGAAAGTGGCTCCGGCATTGCGCATGAGCCTCGAAGAATCCATGGAGTATCTGAACCATGACGAATACCTCGAAGTGACTCCCCAATCAATGCGTATGCGCAAAAGCATTCTGGATGAACACGAACGGAAAAAAGCTACCAAACGGGCGCGGCTTTCCGATGGAAAAATTGAATAAAACCACCGTTGGTTGGTGCTGCTTATTCTGGGCCCGGGTCGCAGCAATCTGCACGACCCGGGCTTTCTTATCTCGAAAGGCTAAAAATGCTCTTGCTTGAATTTTCCATGTACCCCACCGACAAGGGTGCCAGCGTCAGCGAATACGTCAAAGGCAATCTC
>JAUUYW010000377.1 GCA_030590265.1 Candidatus Krumholzibacteriia bacterium | reverse complement strand
GATTTCCCTCGCGATGACCAGACGCTGAATTTCACTGGTGCCTTCATAGATGCGTGTCACCCGGATATCCCGATAGTACCTCTCCACGGCGTATTCCTTGCAGAAACCGTATCCACCGTGAATTTGCAGGGCCCGATCCGCAGCACGGCTGGCTGCTTCGCTGGCGACGACCTTGGCCATGGCTGCCTGTTTGGAAAATTTGCGCCCTTCATCTTTCAACCAGGCGGCTTGCAGCCCCAGCAGCCGGGCGGATTCCAGTTCAATGCCGATGTCGGCTATCATGTTGCCGATGACAGGTTGTTTGGCAATGGGCTTACCGAATTGTTCTCGCACTTTGGCGTATTTCACTGCTTCTTCCAAACAGGCAAAACCGATACCCAGGGCTTGAAAAGCGATACCGATTCGGCCGCCATCCAAAGCGCTCATGGCAATCTTGAAACCCTCGCCTTCCTGACCCAGCAAATTGTTGGCTGGAATGCGCACATCCTCCATGTCGATGGAAACCGTGTCGCTGGCGCGCAGGCCCATCTTGTCTTCCTTTTTGGCTACTGTCAGACCCGGAGTTCCCCGCTCGACGATGAAGGCGTGGATGTCCTTGTGGCCGGTGGTGCCCGGCGTGCGGGCCATCACAACGTAAAAGGCTGCGCGAGAGCCGTTGGTCACAAAACTTTTTCCACCGTTGAGCACGTATTCATCGCCATCTTTGGTGGCGGTGGCGGTGAGGGCCGCGGCATCGCTGCCGGCACCCGGTTCGGTGATGCAGAAAGCGGCAATCTCACCGGCAGCCATGCGCGGCAGGTATTTATCCTTGGCCTCTTCACTGCCGTACATGGCCAGTGGGTAGGAGCCAACGCTATTGTGCACCGTAACCATGACGCAGACACCAGCACTGGCTTTGGCCAGTTCTTCAATGACCAGTGCGTAGGTGATGGTGTCGACACCCAATCCGCCATATTGCTCGGGGAAGCTGAGTCCGAAGAAACCATTGGCCGCCATCTTGGTGATCAACTCGTCGGGCATGGTGCCTTCTTCGTCCATTTGCTGGGCGATGGGAGCAATCTCTTGCTTGGCAAAATCTCGAACCATGTCGCGGAACATTTTCTGGTTTTCGTTGAAGTCGAAATTCATGGGTTTCTCCAGGTTCAGGCTCGACAGATCAGGCTTTTTCAACCTTTGAATTATAACCTATTGGTGTATTCGTACAAGAACAGGTGCAGCCAAAGATTTCTCCCCTCTGGGGATAATTATGATACACTGATTCTCAATTGGGTTTCTACTACTTAAATGGAGGAATTACCATGCGTTACTTCATTATTGCCATCTTAATGATTGTCTTTATAGGCAACGCCAGTGCCTTTGAACCAGGTATCCATCCAGGAGATAAAGAAACAATCAGCCAAGATGTTGTCCTGCTGCGGTGTATACTGACCTGCGATGGTCAAACAGAAGACGAACCACCTCTGGTCGACGACTACGTGGACGAATTCAACAGTGGGTGTGGATACCATGGCTCGGGAGATGGGTTTCAGCACCTCACGGGCGACCAAAACGGTGAATTGGTTTTCTGCGGGAAAAGTGGCTGGTTTGAAGAGATGGGAGCAGATGGCTGGGATACGGATTGGACCACTGTCGTGGTTGGACCCACCGGCCAGATTGAGTGGACCCTTGATGCCGAACAAGAAACCTACGGCTATCTGCTGGGACCCAATGACTGCAACGAGGTCGGAGTATTGCAGACCATGACGGTTGGGCCCTGTTCTCCTGGGACGATGATACTTTCCGGCGAACCGGGCGATGTTCTTTGGCTGTGGGTTGCGCCAACGGCCTTCACTCCCCCGCCCGACCAGTTTGGGAATGAATACGACTATGTTTCCAATTTTTCAGGGCTGGTCGCAGAGACGGTTGCCACTGAGATATTCAGCTTTGACAGAATGAAAAGTATCTACCGGTAGATTCGACTCGATAAAAAGAGGGACTGGCTTTTGCCGGTCCCTCTTTCAATTAACGGCGGCCCTGCAGCCAACTACTTCCTCAACTCCATGCTGCTGATCACCATACGCTGGGCCTCACTGGTTCCTTCGTAAATTTCGGTGATCTTGGCATCCCGGAAGTGCCGCTCCACAGGATACTCCTTGGAAAAGCCGTTGCCGCCAAAGATCTGCACCGCTTCGTTGGTGATGAAGTGGCTGGTCTCACTGGCATACAGTTTGGCCATGGCCGCTTCTTCACTGTAACGCCCGCCTTGATCCTTGGCCCAGGCCGCCTTGTAGGTCAGCAGACGCGAGGCCTCAAGACGAGTAGCCATGTCGGCAATTTTCCACTGGATAGCCTGGAACTTGCAGATAGGCCGACCGAATTGTTCGCGCTGCTTGCTGTATTCCAGCGACGCTTCATAAGCTGCGGCGCTGATTCCCAGAGCCTGGGCGGCAATGCCGATGCGGCCACCATCCAAGGTGCTCATGGCCACCTTGAAACCTGCACCGTCGGCACCGAGTTGTTGATCCGCAGCAACTCTCACATTGTCAAAAGCCAACTGGGCGGTGTCCGAGGCACGGATGCCCATCTTCTCTTCCTTGCGAATGATCGAAAAACCTTCGGTTTCAGCATCAACAAGGAACGCCAATATTCCTTTGTGATTCAGTTCGGGGTTGGATTGGGCAAAGACCAGCAAAGTATCGGCGTTGGCGCCGTTGGTGATGAAGTTCTTCATCCCGTTGATAACCCAGGTATCGCCGTCTTTTTTTGCAGTGGTGCTCTGAGCAGCCGCGTCGGTGCCGGCACCGGGCTCACTCAGACAATAGGCTCCCAACTTTTCACCTTTGGCCAGCGGCGTCAGCCACTTCACCTTTTGCTCTTCGGTGCCGTAGGTTTCCAGTGGCCAGCAAACCAGGGAGTTGTTCACGGACATGATCACTCCCGTGCTCGCGCAGGCTTTGCTGATCTCTTCCATGGCCAGCACATAACAAACGCTGTCCAGACCGGCACCACCATATTTTTCAGCCACGTTCATGCCCATGAAACCCAGCTCGCCCATCATTTTGACCACATCGGCGGGGAAACGTTCTTCCTCATCCATTTGGGCTGCGATGGGTGCGATCTCACGGGCTGCAAAATCGGCAGCTGCGTCCTTGATCATGCGTTGTTGTTCTGTCAATTCAAACTGCACGATTCTCTCCTCGTGTCAGGGTTCTGGTTCTAGTAATCGTAAAAGCCTTTGCCGCTCTTGCGGCCGAGGTAGCCGGCATCAACCATGCGTCGCAGCAATGGACAGGGACGGTACTTGCTGTCACCCAAACCGTCGTGCAGCACTTCCATGATGTCGAGGCAGATATCCAAACCGATGAAATCGGCCAGCTGCAACGGGCCCATGGGATGAGCCATGCCCAGCTTCATCACCGTGTCGATGGCTTCCTTGTCTGCGACACCTTCCATCAGGCAATAGACGGCTTCGTTGATCATGGGCAGCAGCACGCGGTTGCTGATAAAACCAGGATAATCCTGCACTGTGACAGGCACTTTTCCCAAATCCTTGGCCCAGCTGGTGGCTTTTTCCAGGGTCTCTTCACTGGTAGCCTGGCCGCAGATGATTTCCACCAGCTTCATGATGGGCACCGG
>JAUUYW010000579.1 GCA_030590265.1 Candidatus Krumholzibacteriia bacterium | reverse complement strand
TGATCAATGTCGGGGATGATCTGTTGAGTGGGTTGGATACAGGCAATCACCCCGTTCTGTCTTTTGACCCGAGACCCTGCAACGGAACGACCACGAGCCCTGATCTGGTTTTAACCAGTGCAGTGCTGGGATTGACCGGTACTCAACTCGAGCTGGTTTTTCAGGGAACCCCATACTTATTAAAGAGTCCGCTGGTGGGACGTTTCAACGTGGAGAACCTGATGGCCGCCTTCAACACGGGGGTGGCCCTGGGGTTCGAACCCAAGGATGTGTGCCGCGCTCTCGCCGGTGTCAATCAGGTTCCCGGCCGACTGGAACGATTCCTTCTGCCCAGCGGCGCTTTGGCGGTGGTGGATTATGCCCACACCCATGATGCCTTGCAGGCGGTGCTGCAGGCATGCGATGAACTGTCAACCGGACGGCTGCTGACAGTGTTCGGTTGTGGGGGTGATCGGGACAAGGGCAAGCGCTCGCTGATGGGCGCTGTGTCTGCCGCCGAGGCCGACGCGGTGTGGATCACTTCGGACAATCCGCGAACAGAGGATCCCTCGGCTATTTGCAGGGAAATCGCTGCCGGATACCATGATGTTGAAAACCCGCGAAGCACCACTTTGGCAGTGGTGGAAGATCGCACAGCCGCCGTGCGCGCGGCATTGGAAGCCGCAATGACCGGTGATATTGTTGTGGTGGCCGGCAAGGGTCACGAGGATTATCAATTGGTTGGTGATAAGGTTTTGAACCTGGATGATCGGATCATCGTCACCAATTGGATTGGAGAGCAGGAACTTGGCCACTGAACAGGGATACAGCCTTCACCAGGCCATAACGGAATTGATGCAGCAGGATTTGTTGCAATCTGTTCTTCTTCCCTCGGGAGCGAGGCTCTCCGTTCATGAGCCTCAGGCTGCTTTGAAAGAAATTTCACGGGAAAACTTTTTTGGTGCTGGTCTGGACTCAAGAAACCTTCCCGAGGATGGACTTTTTGTGGCGTTGGATGGCCAACAGGTTGATGGCCGAAATTATGCCGCCGGCCCGCTGGCTGACGGTCACTGGGTTCTGACCAGACCTCTGGATAATGACCAGGCCGACCCGCTTCTGACTCATGAAGTGGGCGCCGGTTGCGGTGTTCTGCTGTGTCCAGACCCGGAAATGGCCCTGGCCCGTCTGGCGGCCGGATGGCGCCAAACTCTAGCCGTTGAAATTGTGGCCGTCACCGGTACCAACGGCAAGACCACCACCAAGGATTTGCTGCGAGCCATGCTCAGTGGTGCTGGAAAAACCCAGGCCACAGCAGGAAATCTCAATAACCATTTGGGATTGCCGCTGACTTTGTTGAACCTGGAAAGCGATACCCGTTACGCGGTGATTGAAATGGGAGCTTCAAGAGTGGGGGAGATTGGGTTCCTGGCTGGGTTGACCATGCCCCAGGTGGGAGTCATCACCAATGCATCCGAAGCTCATCTGTCGGAGTTCGGGTCATTGGAAAACATCATTGAAGGCAAAGGCGAATTACTGGATTTCCTACCTCCAAATGGCGTGGCTGTTTTGAACGCCGACAGT
>JAUUYW010000318.1 GCA_030590265.1 Candidatus Krumholzibacteriia bacterium | reverse complement strand
TAGCCCCTCCACCAATTGACTGATACGAACCGAAGCCGTATCTACGGTGGCGGCACCCTGCTGCATGGCCCGCAGGGCCCGGACAAATCGCTTGTCCTGCCGCAGCTCTTCCAGGGACTCCCCTTCGTTGCACTTGGTTGCCAATATCTCCCGACTGCGACTGACCACATTGGCTGATGACGCCAATGCCCCCAAAGGTGTATTCAGTTCATGGGCCAGCCCCGCCACCAGCTTGCCCAGAACAGCCATTTTTTCCGACTGGATGATCTGCCCCTGGGCGGCAATCAATTTGGATTCAGCCATTTCCCGTTGCCGGATGTCTTCGATAAGGGCAGCCTGCATTTCACGAAAGGAGTCGGCCAGATGCCCCAGAACATCGTCAGAAACATAGTCCAGCTCCTGATCAAGATCACCCCGGGCCACGGCCTGGGTTACCTTGGACAGGCGTTGAACTGGTCTCATGATTGCTTCCCGGACTCCAATGGAAAGGATCACCAGAATGACCATAAACACCAGAGCCAGCATGTTCATTGTGCGCCGCAGACGTTTCATCCGATTTCGGGTATCGCTCAGGGCATTTTCCAGTGCGTCGTTCGTTTCCTGAACACTGGCCTGAAGACGCACTCGCAGTGATTCATACCGGGAATTCATCAGGACCACCTGCACCAACAGGTCATTGTCGAATTCCAAATCCAGATCGCCGGTGCCGGCCGAGGTCACCATCGCGGTAGCTCGGGCCACCTTGTAATAATCTTCAAATATCCGGCCAAGGGAATCGATCCTGGCGGCCGAATGACCCGGTACCCCCCGGCAGGCCAGCACATTGTCACGAAAACGATCAGCCAGAAGATCGGACTCGGGAATCATGTCGGTGTTTCCGGAGGTCATGGCGTCGGTCAACAAGTGGCGAATGCCCAGGGCGTCGATTTGCAGGTCGTGGCTCAGTTCAAGGCCATGAAAAAAGCCGTCCTGAATTAGAGTCAGGGTTTGGTCGTTGGCCCTGGTTCCCACAAAAATAACCCCGAAATAGAGAAAGAAACCCACCCCGGCCACCAAAGGCATCATCATGATTTTCCAGGATAGTTTCATGACTCTTTCCTCAATGAATTACCAATACTTGCACACCGGGAGCCACCGTATCATCGGAAATGTATCCCACCGACCCGGGGGTGGCCGCCACGAAAGCAGCCAGCTCCTTTTCATCCAGGAATGAGCGCGGAGGGATGCCCTTTCCTGTGAATACCATCTGCCGCCAGTAGCTCACAAAACGGTGCACTGTTCGGTTCAAGTATTTTTCCAGAAAGGCCTCATGGGTGGCCCCCTTTTTCAACATCACCACTTTGATGGGCGAGTTGTCGCTCCAGTGGGAAGTTTTGCCAAGATAAATCCGTTCCAACTCGGTGGAATTAAGACTTTGATCAACATTATCCGGATGGACAACAATCAAGACCTCGGCCAAGGCCTCCGGAACCACGGCCATAACAGCCGTCAGAAAAAAAATAGTAATGATAAACAACCTGCGCATGGTCTCCCCTAAAACGCGAAGGTGGTTTTGGCTGTGATCATGCCCCAGTTTTTGGCAAGGGGTTCGTTGAAGTCATCAACAATGGGTGGAGAAATCGTCTGCTCCACACCGTTGAGAAAGTGGTATTCAAATTTCACCAGCCAGAAAGAGGTCAGGTCGAAGCGAGTGCTGATGGTTGCATCCTTCAACCAGGCGTAATAGTCGGGAAGTCCCAGGCGTTGATAGGCCTCACCGGTTTTATCATTGCTATCCCCATATGAAACAGAGTAATAACCTGCCAGAGAGAACAAATCATTCACTCGATATCCGGCCAAACCATACCAGCCATTGGATTTGTCGGGGCCGAATTTCTCTCCGGAATATTCGGCGGCAAAAATCAAATTCCCATGAGTGTATTCAGCACTTGCAACCATGACGTAGTCGATGTTGATGGTTTCATCCACTGATGCGGTCAGGGAATAGCGGTCCGAATCGGGCTCGGATTCGGGTTCGACCACATCAAAATGCAGGTCTCCCTGATAATGGTAGCGACCATTCATGAAAGTGGCGCCCAGACGCAGCCCGTCCAAAGGAGTGTTCCAGGCCAACGATCCACCCCAGATCCAAGGAAAAGTGATTTCCGAATTTGTTGCATTCCGGTAATCCACATCCGTTGTTCCGGGCGCCCAACCGTTTTGCTGATCAATGACCAAACCAGTGATCATGGCCACTGTCTGGGCCCCGGCCCGGGTAGTATCATCCCAAATGCCTTTGGTTGCATCGGAAACATTCAAGGTCCCGCCAAAAACATGGTAGTCCAACTCTCCGCCCCCGCCCAAATCAAAACTCCCGTAGGCTCCGGCCCCTTGGTAGGCCAAAAGCAAATCCCGCATCTTCTCGTTGTAGACACTTTGCGGCAGAAAAATACTGGTGCGCAGCATATCAACATCGCGGCCCTCATTGTAAAACCCATAAGGTAGTTTGACCCTGCCAGCCCGAAAACCGAGCTCATCCTTGAAGCGGTAATCTCCGAAGGCCCAATCCAACTGCACCTGGCTGTTGCCGTGTGGTCCAAAATTGCGGGCCATGAACTGGACGCCGATGCGCAGCCGGTCCATGGGGTTGGCGGAAAAAGTGATGGCCGCCTCAGTGAAATCAGCCGTCCCGTTAGTGCTTCGAGGCACCAGGTAGTCGTTTTCGGAAGTATTGAGGTAACCCTGACTGACAAAGCCATTGATATACAAGTCGTCATCCAAACCCTGAGCGAAAGTATCCTGAAGGCCGGCAAAACAGCTTAGAGCAAGGGCAATCAAACAAAAAGTAATGCTGAGGCGACCCATGAAACGCTCCTCAAATAAAGGTGCGCAGAATATCCTGCTGCAACCCGGACAGACGCCCTTCGGCAGCGTCGATTTGGGCGATTTTTTCCTGCAAAGCCTTGAACAGAAAACGTCGCTCCAGGGCATTGCGAAAGACAATCAACAGGTCGTCGTTGTCCCAGGGTTTTTCGATGTACTGAAAAAGGCCCAGCTCATTGATGGCCCGAATGGCGCTGTCCTTGTCGGCATAACCGGTCAACAGAATGCGCGGGGCCTGGGGCCGAATTTCAGCAAGACGACCCAGGAACTCGATACCGTTCACCCCGGGCATCATGAAATCGGATACGGCCAGATCCACCTCGGAGTCAGTGGCAAATTTCAGCGCCTCTTCAGGGGAGACGAAGGCCTCAACACGGTAATCCGTTTCCAGCTCAAGAAAAGATTGCAGGCTGTCCAGGACCATTTTCTCATCATCCACCAACAGCACCGTAACATCGGCTTCGTTGAATTGAGGAGAGGTAGCTTTCACTTCTCATTCTCCATGGGCTGCGACCCTGTGCGTTCAATGGTAACCAGGGTCAGGTCATCTCGATACTTTGCCAGACCATAATCCAAAGCGGCCGTCGCCAGGGTTTCGGCCAGCTCGGCTCCGGAAATTTCGCCCATCTTTTCTGCCAGTTCTTTCAGTGGGCCTTCTCCGAAAAACTCGTCTTCATCATTTTGCGCTTCGGTCAATCCATCGCTGAACAACAACAACCGTTGACCAGGTTCCAGGGCAAGCTCCAATTCCGTGCCGGGAGTATACATGGTGTCGTCCACCAAGCCCAGCAGAAGCCCGGTCACCGGCAACTCCTTAACCAGGGCGTCCCCGTGCAAAAGCATAGCCTTGGGCAATCCCCCGCCCACCAGATGCACAACACCGGAATCTGGATCCAGCACAGCCACCGATGCGGCCACCGGAATATCCCTTGGCAAACCCTTGTGCATGACCTGGTTCAAAGCGGCCATGATTTCCCTTGGTCCCAAATCCTGCCCCACAAGAGAACCGGTGGCAAACTTCAGCAGGGCCGTGCCCAAGGCAGCTTGAACACCGTGTCCCGCGCTGTCGGCCACCACAATAGCCCAACGTCCACCACTCAAGGGAACAAAATCATAAAAATCACCACCCACAGCCATAGCCGGACGGTAAACTACCTGCAATTCCCAACCAGCCAGGGCTGGCATCTCCTCGGGAAAGAATTTTTCCTGCACCGTGCGCGCCCAGTCCAACTCGGCCCGCATCTCCAGATCCCGGGATTTCAGCTCGTCCTTTTGCCTCAAAGTAAGATCCAACTCGTGGATCTTGTTTTTCAGAGTGGCCTGTAGGCTTCGGCGGTTGATGGCGTTGTGCAAGGTCAGCATCAACAGGTCGTTGTCCAGGGGCTTTTCGAGGTATTGAAACAGCCCCACTTCGTTGATGGCCCGAATGGCGTTCTCCTTGTCCGCATAACCCGTCAACATG
>JAUUYW010000096.1 GCA_030590265.1 Candidatus Krumholzibacteriia bacterium | reverse complement strand
GTACGCCATTGAGCTTTACCAGCAAATGGGCGGCAAAGTTGTTTGTGTTTCCAGCTGGGACCAGGGAGAGCAGACCACTTACGCATTCTACCGCGAAAATGGGATCGACAGGGACGAAATGCTCGGTTTCACCGATCGTTTTGGCGGCATCGACAAGGTCAAGGCCAAGGCTGCCGGCTACGAAGTTCTGCCAGGTGACGACTGGATCAGCCAGGACGTGGACATCCTTCTGCCCGCTGCCCTTGAACACCAGATCACCGATAAGAACGTCGATCAAATTGCCGAGCGGGTCAAGATCATCGCCGAGGGAGCCAACGGCCCGACCACTCCCGAAGCCGATGCGATCATCGAAAAGCGAGGCATCTTCATGATCCCCGATTTTCTGGCCAACGCCGGTGGTGTGACCTGCAGTTATTTTGAGCAGGTCCAATGCAACATGAACTACTTCTGGGAAAAGGATGAAGTCCTGACCAAGCTGGACCAGAAAATGACTGCGGCCTACCACTCCATCAGCGACATGGCTAGGCGCCAGAAGGTCTACATGCGCGACGCCGCCTATGTGGTGGCCATCAACCGTGTGGCCGCCGCCTGCCGCGACCGGGGTTGGGTGTAGTCATGACTGATCAGGCAGGCAGCTGCAAGGATGGCCAACATGAGTGGCGCCGTCTGATCGCCGATATGAAAAAAACCCGCGGGAAGCAATTCCTGCGGGTTTCCCGCAAAATGCTCAACCATTTGGTTTCCATCGGTCTGCGTGAAGCCATTGCCATGCTGGCAGAAATCGATGAAGCTGAAACCGGAGCTGCCGGGTCATCCGAATCCAATTCGCCGGGGGCCCGGCTTTCCCTTGAGAACTCGGTTCTGATGCAGGGCGGTCCTTTTGAATTGGCCTGCGAATACCTTGGTGATGACGAAATTCTAGCCCGTTTGCAAAAGTGGGTTTCAGAAGAAAAAGCCAGTTTCTTTGGCGGAGTGGTGGGCGACCCACGCTCCACCATGCCCGAAATAGCCGATGCCATTCGTCGCTACGACGATGTTCTGCGCGGGCGCAGCGGCCTGTCTCTCAGCAGTCTGAAAAGCCTGCGGGTCAGCCTCATTCAACGCTTCCTGACCGAACAACTCGACTTCATCAACGTGGCCAAAGAAGTGGTGCGCATCACCGATTTCATCGACATGGTCAACCGCATCACCATGACTTCTGGCTGCCATGGAAAGTTGGGCGGCAAGGCTTCCGGTCTGGCCCTTGCCGATTGGATCATTTCCCAACCGGATGTGGTGGCCGACGGGTTCTCTTCCCAGGTCAAGATTCCCCGCACCTGGTACATCATCAGCGACGCGGTGATGGACTTCGTCAAACTCAATCAACTCGACGATGTCATGGAACAGAAATTCAAGGAAATTACCCAGGTCCGGCGTGAATACCCCAACATGATTCAGTTGTTCAAGAACAGTTCTTTCCCACCGGAAGTGACCATCGGCCTTTCCCGTGCCCTGGATTATTTTGGCGAAGGACCATTGATCATTCGCAGCAGCAGTTTGCTGGAAGATCGTTTCGGCACCGCTTTTTCCGGAAAATACAAGAGCCTTTTCCTGGCCAACCAAGGCACCAAACAGGAACGCCTGGATGCCATCATGGATGCCGTGGCCGAAGTCTGGGCCTCGATCCTCGGTCCCGATCCCATTGAGTATCGACGAGAGAGGGGTCTGCAGGAATTTGTTGAGGAGATGGGTATCCTGATTCAGGAGGTCATCGGCACCAAAGTGGGGCGTTACTGGTTGCCGGCATTTGCAGGAGTGGCCTTCAGCCAAAATGAGTTTCGCTGGTCATCACGCATCAAGCGGGAAGATGGCCTGATCCGCATAGTGCCGGGTCTGGGTACTCGGGCGGTGGATCGCATTGGCGATGATTTCCCAATTTTGGCGGTTCCTGCCCAGCCTGGTTTGCGAGCCAGCCAGAGTCTTGACGAAGTCTTGCGCTATTCCCCGCGCAAGGCCGATGTGATCAATCTGGAAACCAACCGTTTTGAAACCGTCGACCTGGAAGATCTGGTCAAGGAATTCGGCGACCAATACCCGCTCATCGACAAGGTCTTCAGTGTTTTTGAGGACGGTATGCTGCAGAGAAAAAGCCGTTTCATGATGCATCCAGAAACGGATGACCTTGTGGCCAACATGGAAGGTTTGCTCTCGGATACCGAATTCGTGCGCAAGGCCGATTGGCTTTTGAAAACTCTCGAAGAGCATTTGGGCGCTCCCGTGGATATTGAATTTGCCCACGATGGAACAGATTTCTATTTGCTGCAATGCCGTCCTCAGGCCCAAACCGGAGAGACGGCCCCAGCACCCATTCCCCGGGATGTGGCCGATGAGGATATGGTCTTTTCAGCCAAACGTTTCGTCTCCAACGGCTGGGTTCCCGACATTTCTCACATCGTTTATGTGGATCCCGCCGCCTACGCGGCCTTGCCGTCACCAGCAGCCATGAAAATGGTGGGCCGCGCCGTGGGAGCGCTCAACACCTTGCTGCCCAAACGCAATTTTATCCTGATGGGTCCTGGCCGCTGGGGAAGCCGTGGTGATATCAAACTTGGGGTGAATATCACCTACGCCGATATCAACAACACCGCCATGCTCATTGAAATTGCCCGCCGCAGCGGAAACTATCTGCCCGACCTTAGTTTCGGAACCCACTTTTTCCAGGATCTGGTGGAAGCGAGCATCCGTTACCTGCCACTTTATCCCGATGACGATGATGTGGCATTCGCCGAAGAATTTCTCAAAAAATCACCCAATGTCCTGGCTGGCCTTCTGCCTGATTTCGCCGAATTGGAATGTTGTCTCAAGGTGATTGATATTGCCGCAGTGCGACCAGGTAAAACTCTCCGCGTCTACATGAATGCCAACCAGGACGAAGCCGTGGCAGTTCTCGAAGAAGCCGAAGAAATCCATCAAGACCCATCCGGAGGCGAAGAAATTGCCCCTCACGAACCTCTCCAGTTCTGGCGCTGGCGCTACCGCATGGCCGAACGCCTGGTGCGCGCCCTGGATCACGACCAGCTCGGCGTAAAGGCTGTGTATCTCTACGGCTCGGTCAAAAACGGCACCGCCGGCCCTGACAGCAAAATCGACCTCCTGGTGCATTTTCAAGGCACTGAAACCCAACGCGGTCAACTTGCCATGTACTTCAACGGGTGGAGCCAGGCCCTGGTTGAATACAACTTTAGCCGTCATGGCGAGCGGCTTGATGAGATGTTGAATATTACCTATCTGAGCGACCAGGAGGTTGCCTCCAAGGAGGATCTTGCGGGGCTTATTGGGGCCGTTACTAACCCGGCTCGTTTGTTGGAGCGTGAGTGATTTTGCTTGGTTCTGTCAAGGGGGATGCTTAGAGGTCCTCGTTCCTGCGGAGGAACGTGAGGGTTTTGATGGACTCAAAGATGGGGGAATGCTTAGAGGTCCTCGTCCCAGCGGAGTTCTACGCATCCCCCCATCATTGATTCCATCAAAACCCTCAATCACTAACCTGAGAAGAAGAATCCCCAAGAAGCACGGCAATCTTTTGTAGGTAAGGGAACTGGGCGCTGCGGCAAGACTCTATTGAAAACCCATTCAGGTACATTTGCGGCAGATTTCTTCAAGGCTCCTCCTTTTCGAGTAATTTCGCCATAAGTTCCCCTACTATTGGTATTTTCATGGTCTTTATGTCCTTTGTATATGGATGTTATTGCATAGCTTGGGGTTGGTACTCCGCAGGCACGAGGACCTCCAACCCCAAGCTATGCAATAACATCCATATACAACGCACCATAAAGACCATAAAAAACCAACTTTAGGGAAACCTTTGTGAAACTTAGTCGTAAAAGAAGGTGCATTACTTGACATATGCACTAATGCACATCATAATGATGAAGCACTCATGGACGAGTTATGCACTGAAGACACTCGGGGACGTTTGAAGAGGCCTGTCCCGATCTTAGGAGTCTTGATGTTGTTTTTTGTAAATCCGCAGAGTGGGGTGCCCATTTTTCGGCAGTTGATTGATCAGGTGAAGCTGCACATTGCCAGCGGCCTGCTCAAGCCGGGGGATGAGTTGCCGTCCATTCGAAGTCTGTCCATTCCATTGGGGGTCAATCCCATGACGATTAGCAAAGCCTATAATTTGTTGGTGCATGATGAGGTGCTTGTGCGGCGGCCTGGGCGGCCGCTGGTGGTGGCTGAGTTGGATGAGGATCAACTGGGGGATCAGCGACAGGAGCAGTTGCAGGCCTCTTTGTTGCCGGCTGTGAATCTTGTTTCGCAACTGAAGTTGAAGTCGAGCGAGGCAATCGAACTGTTTGCATCCATGCTTCGGGAAACTGAACAAAATGACGCGGGTCCCAACTCGGACCGGGAGGAATAGACAATGTGTATTCTGGAATTCAAAAACGTGCATCGTTCCTTTGGGTCCAAAGAAGTTCTCCAGGGCATTGATCTGCAGATTCGTCAGGGTGATGTGGTGGGCTTGCTGGGGCGCAATGGTGCCGGAAAAACCACCCTTCTAAAAATGGTTATGGGGTTGTTGGCTCCTCAGAAAGGTGAAATTGAGGTCTTTGGTCTGGATCCCCGGAAAAATCCGGTGGAAGTCAAGCGGCGCATTGGTTACGTGGGCGAAGATCAGGAACTGCCATCATTTCTGAAGGTGAAGGATGTTCTCCAGTTGTATCGTGGCCTGTTTCCAAAATGGGATGTGAATTTTGCCAATGAATTGGCGAGCCGGTTCGAATTGCCCTCCAGCAGGAAAATCAAGGATCTCAGCCGGGGGCAGGCCCGCCAGGTGGCTCTGTTGTGTGCAGTGAGCCACCGGCCCGAACTGCTGATCCTCGATGAACCTGCCGGAGGGCTTGATCCTGCCGCTCGTCGCGATTTTCTGGAAACATCCATCGAATTGCTGAACGAAGAAGGCACCACCATAATCTTCTCTTCCCACTACATGACCGATGTGGAACGCATGGCCAATCGGCTGGTCATGATTCATGAAAATGAAAAATGGATCGACAGCGATCTGGACGATATTCGCGAAGGGTATTGTCTGGCTCAGATCCCGGACAGCCAGAATTTTGATGCGGAAAAATTGTTGACCAACCCTCACTGTCTTTGCGTGCACCACAGGGGACAGGCTGTGCATGCTGTTTTCGAGCTGGATCCCGAATCGTGTCAAAGCACCTTGTCGCAACATTTCCAAATCGAAAACAGCCACTGCCGCACCATCAACCTGGAGGAAATGTTTATCGAACTGGTCAGGAGATCCTCATGATGATTTCCGTGATCAAGCGGCATGAACTCACCCGAAAGATGCCCAAACTTCTGCTCCTGAATCTAGCCATGGTAACTCTTTTGGCCGGGCTAACTGTTCACGAGCATGTGGACAATGGAGATGGGCTTCTATTCAGCAAAGACCTTTTGATTGTAGTGCAGATTTTTGTCTTTCTGGGTGCGGTTGGAATTATGGAGCTTCCCGAAGCAAGACGCCGGTGCAGGGAATGGGAGTTGACCTTTCCAGTCAAAAGTGATTTCTGGTGGCGGAGTCATTTTTTCAGCCTGATCCTGGCTGGGATATCCATGATGCTGGTTTACGCCATCATCCCCTTGGGTTTTGTTTGGCTGAGGGCAGTCCATGACCTCCAGCCCGTCAATATTGCTCAATTGGTTTGGGATTTGTGGGTTTTGCCTACCCTGGCTTTCCTCATTGTGGTCAATTTGTTTGTCCTTTGGAAGCCGAATTCCTTACAACTGGGATGGGAAAAAGGGCAGCATTGGAAATTTTTTGTTTTTGTGATCCTCATGGTTTTGATGGTGGCGTTGTGCAGTTGGTTTGGATTAACCCTGGTTTTTCTAGCACCCATGGCTCTGTTGTTTTTCTTAAACAGTCGCCGGCGCATCTCGGTGAATCTCAAGCAGTCTGATGAGTGGGCTTGTGAAATTGAAGAATCTGTCTGGGTTTCAGCAAACACCCAGCGGACATCTCGTCTGTTGGTGCACTTCATCATATTGCGACTACTTTTCAAATGGCCTGCCAACTGGATCGCCATCATCCCAATTGCACTATTTTTTGGGTTGATGCTGGGTGGATTCAATCCCCTCACCAGTGATCCTTACTCTATGAGATTCGCCAATGTCTTTTTATCCATCTACATCTTAACAAGTGCCAGTGGACACTTTTCTAAACGACAATATCTTGTGGATCCATTGCCCATTGACCGGCGAACCATCCTGGCCTGGCTAGTGGTTCCGATTGTCATGGCCATGGGTTTCGGGTATGGGGGAGGGCGCCTGATTATCCAAAATTCACTCAGCAGCGAATCTGCCTTTTTATTTGTCACCAATGAAGATGAACAGGCCTTCAGTGTTCCGCCCAGGTGTTTCAAATTTTCTCCCTCACAGGAGGGGCTTGGAATAACCGCACCATGGGGAGAAACTCACACTGCCCATTCCATCCCCTGGCTCGAAAGTTTGTCCTGGCGTTTTTACAACCCCTATTCCATTCCCAAGGGCGCAAGCGAAAGATTTGCCGCCTGGCAGATTCAGCGGATTGTGACCGACGTGTATGGCGAGGATATTTCCGCGGATATCATTTCCGAACGGTATTTGTCGACCGATTCCACCGGCCTGGTTCGGGTGCGAAAAGCAGGAATGAACATCGAAGAAGATTTTGACCTGCAAAATGCCGTTTCCAGCGGACCAATATTTCCGTTGGTTTTCGGAACTGTTGTCACCGCATTTCTTCTGATTTTGGCCATCAATTTTCGAGCCTTGAGATGGATGGTTTCAATTAAACGCCAGCAGGTGCTCTTTTGGAGCATCATGATGTTGCTTCTGCTGGGGCATTTTGGCGCCGTCTTCCTGTTGACCACCCTGACTGAGGGGTGGATCCTCCAAGGGTATATTCTCGGAACAATGCAACGTTGGAGCCAGGTTCAAACCGGGGCGGTGCCCATTGCTTATGGCCTGGCTTTGTTGGCCATCGGTCTGGCCTGGTCTTTGGCTTTGCATCAGTTTCGCCAGGTTGAGTCACCACAGGCAGGATGCAAATAAAAAGTGATAAATCGGGTAATTTTCCGTAAAAAGACAAGGTCAGTCCTGTTTTTGGGCTTTCCTGAAAAGCTGACTGGTGTTTGGATTTGGTGATCTAATGTCATTTGCAATCTTCATGAGAACGAAGGTTCCATGCCAACTCATGGCGCCACAATGGGTTGCCCTTTCGGGGGTTAGGCGGCCCTGTTAAACATACAACAACGCTGGGATAGGCTGGGAAATTTCCTTGCGCCAATTTCTGGCCTCCGCCATGTTTTCAGGACAAATCTGGCTCCGGTTTTCCGCCGGATGCACACATGTCGCGCAAGTTGACAAGGAGTACCGAAATGGCTCAGAACGTTTCTTCCTTTATGGAAAATGTGGTCGCAAAGAATCCTTCCGAAACCGAATTTCACCAAGCGGTTGAAGAAGTTGTCGAGTCCATCTGGCCAGTACTGGACAAACGTCCTGAGTACCGCAAGGCCAAGATTCTGGAACGTTGCACCGAACCCGAACGCGTAATTTTGTTCCGCGTGCCCTGGGTTGATGACAGTGGCGAAGTCCAGGTCAACCGTGGGTTCCGCATCGAGATGAACAGTGCCATTGGTCCTTACAAGGGCGGCCTGCGTTTCCATCCCAGCGTCAACCTGGGTATCCTCAAGTTCCTGGCTTTCGAGCAGGTCTTCAAGAACAGTCTGACCACTTTGCCCATGGGCGGTGGCAAGGGTGGCAGCGACTTCGATCCCAAAGGCAAGAGCGATCTGGAAGTCATGCGCTTCACCCAGGCTTTCATGAGCGAACTGTTCCGTCACATTGGCCCGAACACTGACGTTCCCGCTGGTGACATCGGTGTCGGTGGCCGTGAAATCGGTTTCATGTTCGGCCAGTACAAAAAATTGCGCAACGAATTCACCGGTATCCTGACCGGCAAGGGTTTGAACTGGGGCGGCAGTCTCATTCGTCCCGAAGCCACTGGTTACGGCGCGGTTTATTTTGCAGCCAACATGCTCGAGACCAAAAACGATACTCTCGAAGGCAAAACTTGCCTGGTCTCCGGTAGTGGTAATGTTGCTCAGTACGCCATCGAAAAACTGCTGGACCTGGGTGCCAAGCCCGTCACTTGCAGTGACAGTGGCGGATACATTTACGACGAAGCCGGCATCGATCGCGAAAAGCTGGCCTTCATCATGGAACTGAAGAACGTCAAGCGTGGCCGCGTCAGCGAATACGCAGAGAAGTTCAGCAGCGCCGTGTACACCCCGGTCAACCGTGACCTGGACTACAACCCCATTTGGGACCACAAGGCCGACTGTGCCTTCCCGAGTGCAACCCAGAACGAAGTCAACGCCAAGGATGCCGGTAACCTGCTGAAGAACGGTATTTTCGTTGTCAGCGAGGGCGCCAACATGCCCACCGTGCCCGAAGGCGTGAACCAGTTCGTGGACGCCAAGATCCTCTACGGTCCTGGCAAAGCAGCCAACGCTGGTGGCGTAGCCGTCTCCGGTCTGGAAATGTCCCAGAACAGCATGCGCTACAACTGGACCCGCGAAGAAGTCGACCAGAAACTTCATGGCATCATGAAGAGCATCCACGACGCCAGTGTCGCCGCCGCCAACGAGTTTGGCACCCCCGGCAACTACGTCAACGGTGCCAACATCGCCGGTTTCGTAAAAATCGCCGATTCAATGCTGGACCAGGGCGTAGTCTAACGCTCTCTTCTTCCAGAGCCAAAAAAGGGGCCGCAAACGCGGCCCCTTCCCTTCCCCCCCCAGTTCACCCCCATCTGCTTCTTTATCTTCAACATTGTCCCTTGTGAATGGCTAGTATTTGTAGACCTAGATGGCCCAACTCCACAGGAAGCGAAGCGACGAGGACCTGGGCCATCTAGGTCTACAAATACTAGCCATTCACACGCGAGAATGTTATAGTTAAACCAGCAGATGGGGGCGACCTGGCTTCGACATGGCTGGGGGACCGCAGACTGCATGCCGAGATTCCATCCATCTCGTTAATCGGTGGAAAAACCAATAAGTGACGAAAACAACTTCGCACTGGCAGCTTAGTTAAGCTGCCCATCCCGAGATCGGGGGGTCACCGAACTGATCTCATGGGGTGCCGTTTTCGGTGTCTAGTCTGGCGGCAGGCTTCTGGCCAAGAGGCGAAATAATTGTGAAGCTAGCCCGAAGGTAGGCATGTGACCTGGCCTGCTCAGGGTTAAATTAACAGGACACTAAGCATGTAGATGTTTGTGGAGTACCGGTTGTGGACGCGGGTTCGATTCCCGCCGCCTCCACCAAGGAAATGAACCGCTCAGTTGTTGTCGAAACAATTGGGCGGTTTTTTTCAATTTTCCTGGAACGGTTTTTTAACGCAATTTAGTTCGAATTCTGTGTTACAATCCCACAAAATATGACGCCCATTTCAACACCCACTGGAGGCAACATGCGTCACCTTATTATTGCTTTATATATCATCACTTCCACCGCCTCCTGGACCACCGCCCAGCAAACCTTCACCAACATCACAAACAGCGCCGGCATCTACGGCCAAAATGGCCTCGGCCACGCCGTCGGCTGGTGCGACTTCGATGGTGATGGCGACGAAGACCTGGCCTTCTCCAACCAATCCGGCCCTGGATTCTGGTTTTACAAGAACAACGGCGATGAAACCTTCACCGATATTACTTCTGCCCAGGGCCTCGCCGGGCTCAGTGCCCGTAAAATTCTCTGGGGCGAATTGACGGGTGATGAGCGCCCCGATCTCATCCTGAGCCACAGCGGAATAGAATTTTACCGCAACAACGAATCCGGTTTTACCGACATCACAAATTTCTCCGGTCTTTCCGGCACACCCAAAGGTTTGCTCGATGTGGATCGAGATGGAAAGCTGGACGTGCTGACCGACCTGTCGGATCAATTGCGCTGGCACCG